>NVRG01000083.1 GCA_002400805.1 Gammaproteobacteria bacterium | reverse complement strand
TGAAAACCTTCGCATGTTATCCGAAATGGAACAGAAGAATATGTCTGCTCTACAAGAATTACGTGATCGTAAAAACGTGCAAATACATCGCTTTCCTGATGATGTATTAGCTGAACTTAAAACGCTGACCGATGAAACCTTGCAGGAAGAAGCCGAAAAAGATCCTAAATTCAAACGTGTCTTTGATGCTTACCAACAATTCCGCCAACAAAATGATGACTGGTCAGCGATTTCAGAAAATGCCTATCTAGCCATAGACAAAGACTAACAGCATGATCTATCTCATTTTCACCACGGAAGGGTTTAACGAGGCCAAAGCGATTATCTTGGAAGATAAGGCTGACTTATGGGTGAATAATGATGTGTTATCCGCTGCACAAAAAGACGAATTATCAGCAGCCAATATAAGTGTGAATGTTCTGACCGACAATGCGAATCCCAAAAATGAAAAGTCAGTGTTAGCAGCACTCCAGTATGTTGAGCAACAATCACCTAAAACAGAAATATTTGTTGAATACCTATGATGAAATTTATTGCCTTACTCATACCAACGCTATTACTTATAGTGACAATTCCACTCACGGCAGCGGAATATGATTGGGATTCCGCCATTGAAACGCATCATGGCAGCAAAGATATCAAGGTCTATCGCAATCCCAACTGTAACTGTTGTCACAAATGGATCAAACATTTAGAAAAACATGAGTTCAATGTCATTGATATGCTCACTCATGATATGGCAAGCGTCAAAGAAACGGTGCAACTTCCTAAACAAATGAGCTCATGTCATACCGCGGTGATTGATGGTTACATTATTGAAGGCCATGTACCCGCCGATGATATTAAACGTCTATTAAGGCATAAACCTGATATTGCCGGTCTGTCGGTACCCAAAATGCCGGTCGGTACACCGGGCATGGAAATGGGAGAAAGAAAAGATGACTTTGCTGTTTTCTCTTTCACAAAGTCTGGAAAAATCGCTGTTTTCAATCAATATCAACACACATCATTATCCAACTCAGTAGACTCGGAACCAACACACAAGCA
The DNA here is from genome assembly GCA_002400805.1 of Gammaproteobacteria bacterium. Next base: position 5,733 of record NVRG01000083.1, on the reverse strand, counting down.
TTAAAATAGATTACAGTTAATTTCTGACTAAAAGACTTTATCTGTAAAGGAGACGAAGTTCACTGTGAAACTGTATTCAAACTTAGTTTTGCTCCTTTCTCTGCTTCTTGGCCTAATTTTTTCTGCCCTCTTAGCTAAAACTTTCTACGACATTGAAACCAAAGCCATTATCATTGAGTTTCATAAAAGTGTAGATGATCAAATTGCGTCTATAGAACGTGAAGTCACATTTAACTTAGAAGCGTTATATGCCATCAAGGGATTATTTGATAACTCTGATAACGTAACACCAGATGAATTCAAAGCAATCACTACCCAAATTTTATCTCGACATAGAAACATCCAAGCTTTGGAATGGATTCCTAAAGTCAGTCAAGAGCAAAGGACAATTTTTGAAGAACGCCGCCAACAGCAATACCCAGAGTTTCAAATAATCGAGAGAAAACAGCAAGGACAAATGGTGCCAGCTGCAGTGCGGGATGAATATTTTCCCGTTTATTATGTCGAACCACTTTCTGGGAATGAGGCGGCCTTTGGTTTTGACCTTGCTTCCAACTCTAAACGACTACAGGCCTTAAACCTCGCCCGCCAGTCGGGTAACTTAGTCGCAACTGCTAGTATTACGTTAGTACAGGAATCTCAGTCTCAAAAAGGATTTTTAGCTTTTCTCCCCATCTACGATGGTCTACCTGTTACCGTCACGCAACGCCAACAACAATTATCAGGCTTTGCCCTAGGTGTGTTTAAGATCGGAGATGTCATTGACAGCTCGAACCTACACCAGTCTTTGCGCGGCATTAACTTTGCCTTGATGGATGAAAATACTTCACCAGTAGAAGTGCTCTATGGCTCGACCTCATCTGACAACAAAAGTGATATGAGCTACAAAAGACTACTGCAACCTATTGGTGGACGACAGTGGAGTATTGTGGCAAGTCCTAGTAACCAATATATAGCTGAACAGCGCAGTTCTACGCCATTTTTTATTTTCTTATTAGCCGTTGTTTTTATTATATTTGGTGCTGCCTATGTATTTTTACTCTCGCGCCATTCAACATCCATAGAACGAGCCGTATTAGAAAGAACCATACAACTTAACGAAGCGAATACCGAACTTGAACGCATCACCTTACTTGATGGCTTAACAGGCGTTGCAAATCGCCGTCATTTTGATTCATATCTCGAACAAGAGTGGGCGCGTGCAAAACGCGACAAACACCCCATAACCTTAATTATGATCGACATCGACTATTTCAAACCGTTTAATGATCATTATGGTCATCTTGCTGGAGATAACTGTCTAAAAATAGTTGCTCAAACTATCGATTTTACCGTTAAGCGTACAACCGATCTGGTCGCTAGATATGGCGGTGAAGAATTTGCCATCATCTTACCCAATATCGATGACGGCTATATCGTAGCTGAACGTTGTCGTCAGAATATCGAAAAGGCTGGTATTCCCCATCACTATTCATCAGTTACCAATCACATAACTATCAGTGTTGGCATTAGTTCAATCATTCCTCAAAATAATATGAAAATTAAAGATCTGGTCAAAACTGCAGATCAGGCGCTTTATCGAGCAAAAGACACCGGCCGAAATAAAACCATCACCTCGTAATCTCAACAATTCTATATTTTAGGTCATTTCATCTTGGAATTATTAATCGTTTTCGCTCGAATCTTGTCGGCATCATTTGCTAATGTCTTTCAAAAAAAATTAACCCATCAGGATTTACACCCCTTCTTCATCGTGATGGTGTCATATCTCGTACTTAGTCTTATCTGCATTCCCTTATTATGGACAATCAATTTCGATGAGCTTAGCTCAAGTTTCTGGCTAAATATCTTTTTTGCTGCTTTGATCGACATGGTCGGCACATTGTTTTTAGTTATGTCCTTATCCAAAACAGACCTGTCCATATTTGGCCCACTCAATGCCTATAAAGTAGTGATTTCAATGATATTGGCCATGATATTCCTCGGAGAAATTCCTAATTCACAAGGTTTCTTAGGTGTTGCAGTCATTCTTGTCGGTAGCTTTTTCCTTTTTCCAAGTTCAGAAAAACGTAATGGCAACCGTCTGCTTCAACTATTCACCATAAAAGGTGTGCGGTATCGGTTTTTATCGATCTTATTATTTTCTATCGGCACCTTACCGCTAAAAAATGCAGTCATTATTGCTTCGCCATTAGCCACCGCTGTTTTTTGGTGCCTAATCGGGTTTCCTTTAGCCATTTTGGCCTATGTGCTGTTTATAAGAGGCAGTTTTGCCCAAAATACAACGGTGGCTAAGCAATACGTGCCTCAGTTCTTTTGCCTAGGGGTATTAATGTTCTTAATGCAATACACCACCATGGTAGTGTTATCAAAGTTCTTTATTGCCTACACCTTAGCCTTGTTCCAACTCAGCATGGTATTACACGTCTTTCTAGGCTATCGAATATTTAATGAACAGCATGTTCTACGCAGGATGGCATCATGTTTAGTCATGGTGGCAGGCAGCTTACTGGTACTTAACGCCTAGTTCTATATTCTAAACTTAGATTTCTATCACAATTTTTGTTGATCGTTGTTGACATACCAAATGATAATCATTACTATTTACATCAACGTTAATAAACTTAATCCGTGAAATTATGATTGTATGTGTTTGTAACAATGTGAATGTCGCAACTATCGAAGCCTCGATAGAAATGGGCGCAACTACGGTCGATGCTGTGCGTGAAGATACTGGTGCAGCGTCATGCTGTGGTAAATGTCAGTTCCAAGTTAATCGTCTAGTTCAAGATACACTTGCAGAAAACAGCTGCTTGCAACAAGCAACAAGTTAAATTCCCGCCCTCAAAACCTGAGTCAATTTCAACTTACATTTTTGCGCAATTTCCAACGAAATTCAGTTTGAGTTTTCCTTAGATCAGCATCATTTAAGTCACAATACCTGCTCAAATCCTCCAATGKCTCCCTGTTCTATCTARCACAATAAGACCTCATATTTTCAGTATGGTCTTAAGTGCCTAATTTTGAATAAATTWAATGATWCTGTWAGTRTTTACCTTAAAAACAATYACTCTTACTGAACTAAAAGTAAATARTAATCGTTGCYATTTACCTTTAAAATCATAAAGTTATGTTTGACTTGGCACCGGATAAGCTCATAATTMTTTAAGTAAGAATTAATAATAATTCATAGGGAGGGAATGATTATGAAAGGTGATAAAAAAGTCATAGTATTTTTGAATAAAGCATTGGGTAATGAATTAATTGCCATTAACCAATATTTTCTACATGCCAAAATGTATAAAGACTGGGGCATGACCAATCTAGCCGAGCATGAATATCACGAATCTATCGATGAAATGAAACATGCTGATATCCTGACAGAACGTATTTTATTTCTCGAAGGCTTGCCAAACTTACAAGATTTAGGCTCGTTACGAATCGGCGAAAATGTCAACGAGATGCTGAAATCCGATCTGGCATTAGAGCTAGATGCGGTACCGGATCTTAAAGCAGGTATTCTATATAGCGAGTCTATCGGTGATTATGTCACCCGTGACTTATTCCAAGATATTCTTGAATCCGAAGAAGAGCATATTGACTGGTTAGAGACTCAACTCGAACTTATCGATAAAATGGGCATTCAAAACTACATTCAAGCCCAAATCGTTAAAAAAGCAGACGATTAACTTCAAACAAAAAGATCCAATAAAAAAAGCCTCGCAATTGCGAGGCTTTTTTTATGTCTACATGATCCATCATATAAATACGTTCACTAGTTCACCGTATCACTCCCGATAGACTGTATGACTTTAACACCATTTCGAGCATCAACTTCATCCATCCACATAAATGACAGTGTCGAATCTGCTTCTATAAGCTCATCAACTAAATTCTCCAGTGAATCTGCTGTTGGCACATTGGCAGCGCCTGTTTTAAATGTTTTAGCCATCAACCGTCGTTCATAATTTTTCGCTGACAAGTGAATGAGCTTTTCCAAAAATATCTGATAAGCGCGATCATCACTGGTATTTCGAATAGCCGAGATGACTTTGCCATTTTGTTTGACTGGATAGCCCAGAAAAAGCTTACGCAACTCAAAGCGTGACATAGGTAAATAATCCGTTGCATTAGAACTCACTACCACTAACTCTCTCGCACTCGCCATACTAGGCATGATTAGCCCAAAGACAAGCACAATAAACGTTAGCAGTAGAGTTCTATTTCTTATCATGGCCAAACAGCGCTCCAGTTGAGCAGCCAACGACCATTGTGATCATGATCAAACTCACGTTGGGTGAACTCTAACTTTAAGGCTTGATGATCAAAAATATCCCAACGTACACCTACCGTTGTCGCTTTTTCAGCATAGTTACTTAATAGTTCAAGGTAGTCATTGCCATCGTTGGCAAAAGTATCGCTATAATTAATATACGGCGTCCATTTATCATTGATGGCATACTCTGCCTGAGCATAGGCAGCGATAAAATCATCATCCTGCTCACCACCATGATGTCTCGGAACCTCTGTATTGAAATAATAAACCTCACCTATTAATCGCAGCCTCTCTTGTTGATAATTAACAAACACTCCAACAATATCTAGGGTAATTTCATCTTTAGGTGAATCATCAGTCTTGATCTCGTTATGCGAGATAAAACCACCAAACTGCGTTTCTTCTAATAGATTGGGCTGATAGGCTAAGCGTGCGGTGTAGCCATAGTCATGATTACCAGCCTTAGGATTAAACACATCAAAATCTAATAGTCCTCCGGCCCCACTACCACCATGATGGCCTCCACCGGTTGATACCAGTTGTGATGTCATCCCTGCAGCCAAACTATAATGCCAGAGGCTTTCACCTTGTTCTATTTCACCTTCTATCAGCCCTCCGGTAAAGTGGCTAGGCACGATGCCGCCGCCGCCGCCAAAATTAACCAAGCCTGGGCGACTAATTGACGTTTGTAAATAATTACCATGGTGATACTCGGTATGCCAATAGCCAAACGGATTATGATATCGACCTAACCAAATTCGCGATGAATCACCGACTTTTAGGCCTAATTGAAACCGCTCAGCATGTTGTACATCTTCTGAACCGAATGCCTCAACCAAAAAAACGACATGTTCAAATTCWCCGGACAGRAAAAGGTCAATGGATGGTTTGATATTTTTTTCAGAAAAGTTTGCGCCTTCTACGTGAKCAGCTCTTACCTCGGTGAACGCTAAGAAATCAACGTCGGCATGAGCAGCTACAGAAAATACAAAAAATAGTACTATACTGGTTAATTTCAATGTTTTACCTCTACATCGAGATGTTTTGCTAATCACGTTATCTCAGACTTTAATTATTGCTAAATCAGTACCCAACATCTTAGCTTAATATAAGTCTATATTCATCTACAAAATATGACCAAATGTGATTTTTCCACCATTTTTTGGGATCAACTAATTAGTAAAAGAAAAAAGTAAGTACAATACTGCAAGTTAAACAAAATTAGTCCTTCTAACTAGGGCTAAAATCTGACTCGTTCATAACATTAATAATGGGACCAATCATGAATTTAGTTACTCGCTTGTTATTCGCACTCAGCATTTCTCTATTTGCCACATTAACCATGGCCGCTCAGCCGGTTTTACTACCTGCATGGCAAGCAACACCGTTTGAACAACCTGAATCGGTTATTTATGACCAGAAAAACGATGTGCTTTATGTTTCCAATGTAAATGGCG
>NVRG01000082.1 GCA_002400805.1 Gammaproteobacteria bacterium | reverse complement strand
TCCACGCTTGATTAAATAAAAATTGTTGCTCAAACTCAGCAACAGGAATAGCTGGGCTATATAAAAATCCCTGCAGAAAATCACAGTGTTGAGCTATCAAGAATTCTTTTTGCTCCTGTGTCTCTACCCCTTCGGCCACCACTTTTAGCTTTAATTTATGTGCAATCGAGATACTGGCATCTATAAAATCGGCAGTGTGTTGATCACCAATCTTATTAATTAAGCTACGATCGATTTTTAACAGCTTGAACGGTGCGCGCTGTAACGAACTAAGCGATGATGATCCTGTGCCAAAATTATCTAAGGAAATGCCAATTCCATGTTTATGGTAGTTATGTAACAACTCAATCGATGCTTCATGGTCTTCCCTTACCACCGTTTCTTGCACTTCGACAGTTAATTGACTAGGCGCTACCTTTAGCTCTTGTAATAACTCACTGAGTTCTTCAGAACAGCCATCGCTATAAAATTGTTTATATGATTTGTTAACCGAAATATGCAAGTCATGTCCTTGCTCGTGCCATCGTTTCATTTGCTCTATAGCTGAACGAAAAACGTCTATGCCTATCGTGCGGATCAAACCACTATCTTCGGCCAAAGAGATAAAACCTTCAGGGGCAATGATGCCTTTAACCGGATGATTCCAGCGAATTAAGGCTTCTGCACCATATAATGTTTCATCAGTAGCATTAATAATGGGTTGGTAATAAATTTCGAACTCTTTGTTTTCGATTGCAGATTCTAATTCAATAGCTAAAGTTAAACGCTGCTCAGCTTGATGTTGCATATCTGCCGTAAAGAAGGAAAATTGATTTCTTCCGGCCTCTTTCGCTGCATACATCGCATGATCAGCATTGAGATATAACACTTCAGCATCAACACCATCTTCAGGATATACCGCAATACCAATACTGGCCGACATATGGATTTCCTGTTGCTCTAATAAGTATGGATGTGATAGTTTTTCCAATATTTTTTCAGCAATAATTTCTGCGTCTAAGCCACTTTTCAAGTGAGGCAAAATAATCGTGAATTCATCCCCACCTACCCGACACACCGAATCGCTTTCTCTTGTTGCCGACGTTAATCGAGCTGCAGTTTCTTTTAATAAAAAATCGCCCGCGCGATGACCAAACGTATCATTCACCCATTTAAACCGATCCAGGTCCAAAAACAATAAGGCAAAACTCTGATGCTCACGATGCGATATAGTCAATGTTCTGGCTAAGCGGTCATCAAATAAGTTTCGGTTTATCAAACCGGTGAGTGCATCATGATTTGCTTGATATTTGACCCGTTTTTCTGCTTCTTTATGTTGGGTAATATCACTAAAAATGGATACATATTGCTCAATTTCACCCTTGTCATTACATATCGCGGTGATTGATAACCACTCAGGAAATAACTCGCCATTTTTTTTACGATTCCAAATCTCACCCACCCATTTTTTTTCAGTCGCCAATGTATCCCACATGTTTTTATAGAATTCATCATCATGTTTGCCTGACTTCAATATTTTAGGCGATTGTCCCAAAGCCTCTTGTTCAGAAAACCCAGTAATATCAGTAAATGCAGGATTCACTGAAACGATAATGGCGTTTGCATCGGTAACCAGAATAGCTTCTGTAGTATTAACAAATACCTGTTGTGCTAGCTGCAATTGTTTTTCTGATTGTTTTCTTTCCGTTATATCTTGGGTTATGCCAAAACATCTAAGCAACTTACCATCGACATCACTTTCTGATTCAATCTTGGTATATAACCAACGTGTTACTCCATTCGGCCTAACGATGCGATATTCAAAGCTCGCACACGCCCCCTCGTCAAAACAACGTGTCACCATACCTTCTACCAAAGCAGCATCATCTTTATGTACGAGTGACTCATACTGCTTTAATGTGGTGACAAAGTTTTCTTGATCAACACCAAAAATTCGATATTCTTCATCTGACCACCATGCTGTTTTATTGCCAACATGCCACTCCCAGTTACCTAAATGGGCAAGGTGTTGTGCTTGAACCAAACGCTGCTGAATTCTATTTTTCTCTAATTCAATTTGTTGCTGTTTTAGTTCCAGTTGTCGACGAGACATCAACGYCGCCAAATGTACGKGTAACAACTCTAGATAGCTGCCACTAACATCTTTGAGAATATAATCAAAACAGCCCAATTTCATCGCATTCACAGCTACACTTAWMWCATCKCSGSCMSWCRYMRKRRTKGYRGGAATCGAGATATTGAGTTCAGCTAACCGTTCTAGTAATTTTATGCCGCTGAGCTCCGGCAAATGATAGTCAACAATCAATGCATCAAAGCAAGTGCTCTGGATCATTTCGATTGCGCTAAGTCCATCGAATGCAAGTTCTACATCATAGCCATGCCGCTCAAGTCTCCGCTTAACCAGCTGTGATAGCGATACATCATCTTCGATATATAAAATTTTTGCCATAACGTTCACTTATCACCCTCATTTTCATCAAGCTTGGTATTAATTTGTAATAAGGCTGAGGATGGCAAACTTAAAATATTTAAAAACTTACCTAATTCCCCCATTTTTTCTTTAAACTCAGCTGGCGTAACAGGCTTAATAATGTAGGCATTACAGCCTAGCTGATAACATTGTTCAATTTCTGCTGGGTCATCTGAGGTTGTTAATACAATAATTGGAATATGGCTGGTTTCCACATTACTTTTGATTTCTTTGAGCACATCCATGCCACTTTTTCCTGGCATATTCAAATCCAACAAGATAAGCGGAAAATCAGGGGGCGGAAGTTGTTCATAGTCACCAAGACCAAAAATCAAGTCTAATAATGCTTGACCGCGTTCCAGCTTAACGATGTCTTGCTCAAAACCCACCCGTCTTAAGTTTCGTTCTACCAAGGTGGCATGTGCAGCTTCATCATCAACCAGAATAATGGTATTAAATTTCATGTTCATAATTTAAGTGCCTACATTTAAACTATCGGAGAATTGAAATCATGTCTAAATCATACTTTTTACTCTGTTGAGATAATCGGTATGCTGAAGCTAAAGGTCGTGCCCACATCCAAGGTCGAAGTGCATTGAATTCGACCACCTAAACGTCTGACCAAGGTCTGAACATAGGTTAAGCCCATCCCATCACCGGCTACATTTCGCGGCCCAACACGATGGAAAATTTCAAATACATGTTTAATATCCTCTTCCGCAATGCCTCGGCCATTATCTTTAATAAAAAAATGCCAACAGTTTTGATCACGCTCGGCCCAGATTGAAATCTCACCTTGTCGATCTGCCTGGAGAAACTTCACCGCATTGCCCAGCAAATTGCCAAAGATCTGTTCTAAGGCTAATTCATCGGTGTTCAGTTCTGGTAACTCTTTTATCGTTAGATTCACTTTATCAAGCTGATATGCCAAGGCCTTGATATTTTTATCTACAATTTCTGCACTGCTCACTAATTCAAGCTCTATATTACGTCGACCTAGCCTTGATAATTCGAGAATATTCGTAATCAGCCCTTCCATTTTCTCCGCAGCCTTATTGATGTAATCCAATGATTCTGGGATCGTCGACTCTAAGCGTTCATTAGTAATATCAGAAAGAGACTGGATATCCAGCTCAGCTAATAGCGATTCAACATCGAATCTCACCTCATTCGAAAAACCAACGATGCTGACCAATGGAGAACGTAAATCATGTGAAACGATATACGTGAAGTTTTTTAACTCCTCATTAATTTCGTGCAACTCAGCAGTGCGCTCGGCGACATCTTGTTCTAATTTGTGTTGGTAATCATTACGTAACTGTTCTGCTTGTTTACGTTCACTAATATCACGAGCCACGCCCCGATAACCACTAAAAATACGTCCCGGTAAAAAAACAGGTACGGCACTTAACTCCATTACAATTGACTGCCCGTCGCTCTTATTGACAAGCAATTCAATATTATTCACCGCCTGTATGTGCGTTGGGTGACCTTGGAAACCTCTGGGCAAATTATCTTTTGACTGCTTATCGACTAGATCAACTAGTTTCCTACCGATAATCTGCTGATCGTCATAACCTAATAATCCTTTTACATAGGGGCTGCTGTAGGTAATCGCCCCCTCTTTATTGACGGCCCACACCCATTCGTTTATTTCTTCAACTAAAGCACGATAACGATGTTCACTTTCACGAATCCGATTAATAATCGGGTTAGTTATCTTCCGGAATAAGACTGATCCAAGGAGAATCATGGTCATGGAAATAAATAAGGTATAAATGGCGCCCTTGATGAAGGGTGCTCGAATTTCGCTCATATCTATTTTGGCAACGATGCCAAAATTAAGGACATCAACCGGTTCATACGCAGCCAACACTTCTACCCCTCGATAGTCTTGGCCTACCATAACTCCAGATTGAGCAAGCAATGCGCGGCGCATAGGTTCAGCATGTTCAGAATATAAGGGTATGGGATCGGGCTCTTCGCTGACATCGTAGCGATGACGAAGGAGAAAAACGATATTCTCATTCTCAATGCCCGCTAAGACAAACTCGCCGGTTTCACCAAAACCGGGATAATGTTCGTGAGCATCTTTTAATTGAGAGATGGTATCGGCGGCGGCTCGTTCTGACAGTAAGGAGGTTGGGCCACGCTCACCTATTGGTGTTTCCCAATCAACGCGGTTGGTTTGTCGGTTGTATCGGGCCATTGCTTCGATGAGCCTTGCCTGACTCTGGGCTGTTTGTACTAAGCTCTGTTTTTTGTCATTAAACGCAACCTGATACAAAATAATATTGGTGACGAACATAGTTACCAAGGCAACTACACCCATGATTGCAATTAATAAATAAAAGCTGCGCCGTTCTTGCATGCTCGCTCTTCCTAACCCGTTTATGAAACTGCTTAGTGAGCCATACTTACAAATCTAACCCTATGATCGTCCTGTTCTTTAACAGGCCTAGCAAACTTTTTACTCTTAAGGCTATGTTATACCCCGTTTAGCTTATTTGCCAGATTGGGCACAAAATCATGATTGAGAATCACACTTCATCCATCGTCACGGTTCAGAACTATTTGTTGCTGAAGCTGCCTTTTTACGGAGAGACAAAATATGACTTTGCAACTGAAGGGCTTAGTTAGCACGATGACAGCACGTAAGGTGCGTGCACTTAGTCAAAACGGCTTTTAGATCTAGGTTGATTAGTCTGACTGATACAGCGTGGACTCAACCAAAACACTATCCGCTGCTGCTTACATATTTTCCTCATAAAGGATGCATAACTGGTTTTRATTAGCCACCAGCAGCCATTAAGGATTCATACTTAGTATGCAGTTGTTCCTGAGTTTCAACTTTATCAGGATCTTTCGGAATRCAATCTACTGGGCACACTTCGACACACTGCGGCTCATCAAAATGGCCTACACATTCGGTACATAACTCAGGGGCTATTTCATAAATCTCTTCTCCCTGAGTGATCGCACTATTTGGACACTCAGGTTCACATACATCACAGTTAATACATTCGTCCGTTATAAATAACGACATTTCTTACTCCAACTCAAACTATATATCTAAGATCTTAGCCCTTATTACTGCTGTTGAGCAATTTGGCTTTTAACTCAGTAACAACACAAGGGGCCACAAACTCAGAAACATCTCCGCCTAAAGCAGCAATTTCCCGCACTAAACTTGATGAGATATAACTAAATTGTTCTGCGGGCGTTAAAAATAAAGTTTCCACGTCGGGTTCCATTTTCCGGTTCATGCTCGCAAGCTGAAATTCATGCTCAAAATCTGAAACCGCGCGTAAACCACGGATGATGACATTGGCGTTTTTTTGTTTAGCAACCTCAACAAGTAAACCCTCAAAACCACAGACTTCCACATTCGTCATGCCGGTTAACGTTTGTTCGGCAAAACCAACCCGCTCCGATAAACTAAATGCCGGTGTTTTTCCTGGATTAATCGCAATGGCAACGATGACCTTGTCAAACAGCTTACTCGCACGAATTACAAGGTCGACATGACCATTCGTAATAGGGTCAAAGGTACCCGGATATATTGCCGTGGTTATCACTCCGTATCTCCCTGCTCATTGATAAATAAACAATATCGTACATCACCCGCCACTTTCTCTTTTAATAATCGCCATTGTGGCGGCAAACTAGGCAGGTCCTGTTTCTTCGGACATTCCAAATATATTCGCGCATTGTCGACCAAACCATCATGTTTCACTAGTAAATCAGCAATGTCTGACCACATATCAGACTGATAGGGTGGATCAATAAAGACGAGGTCATAGCGTTGTGTATTCGCGGTCAGAAAATCTTGTGCCGTAGATTTAATCACCTGACAGTTCTCAGCCAATAAAAGCTGACAATTTTGCTGTAATGATTTAATTGCTGCGCTATCCAGCTCCACTAAGTCAACATGCGCCGCGCCGCGAGAAGCCGCTTCCAAACCTAAAGCACCACTACCCGCAAATAAATCTAAGCAACGTGCATCACCCACCACGGGTTGCAACCAATTGAATACGGTCTCACGCACTCGATCTGGGGTAGGTCTTAAGCCTTGCACATTAGGAAAGTTAATTTTGCGTCCACGCCATTTCCCCGCGATGATACGTATTGTTCCTAACTGTTGCTTTGTTTTATTGTGCTTCGCCACCCACCATCACCGTTAACATTTTTTCTGGTTGAACCCGTCGAGCAAAAGCCTCTTTGATTTGCATCGTGGTAATTGAGTTTACTTGGTCTTTAAAGGTATCTAAATAATCCAAGGGCAAGTCATAAAAACCAATCATCGCCAGATAGTTTGCAATTTTACTATTGCTATCTACA
>NVRG01000081.1 GCA_002400805.1 Gammaproteobacteria bacterium | reverse complement strand
CAAGAATGTGATGTCTTAATCATTGGCCGAGGTGGTGGTTCATTAGAAGACTTATGGAGTTTTAATGATGAACAACTGGCGCGCACACTCTCTGCCTGCAAGATCCCGACAATAAGTGCGGTGGGGCATGAAGTAGATTTTACCATCGCTGATTTTGTGGCAGATGTTAGGGCGCCAACCCCCTCGGCGGCGGCAGAATTAGCGGTGCCTGATTCGGCGGAACTGTTAAGCAAGCTTCAAGGTTTAGGTCGTCGGTTAACATTTTTGGTTAGTCAGCAATTACAAGGTAAGTCACGCCATCTCCAGCATTTATTTCGTCGTCTACCTCAACCCAAAACACAGATTAATCAACAGGCTCAACTTATAACAAGGCTGAAACAGCAGTTAAATCGTAGTTGGTTAAGGATCGTTGAAAACAAACAGCAAAAGCTGGATGTCTTAACGGCACGCTTAACCCATCCACAAGCAAAGATTGATACCCAACAACAAAAAGTCGCWGGCCTGCAARCACGCTTACAACARGCGATTAAACAACAGTTTCATRCTSTGCAACGACAACAACAAAAKGTATTGCAGCTGCAGAAACAATTGCACAAYGGYATGCAGCAGCTCATCACTAAGAACAAAACAAAACTCAGTCAGCAGATGCGAACCTTAGCAGCAGTGAGTCCGTTAAATACCTTAGAACGTGGCTACAGTATTACTACATTGGCTACATCAGGTCAGGTATTACAAACCATCGATGACGTTGAACTTGGACAAGCGATAAATGTCCGTTTACAACAAGGTCAATTAATGTGTGAAGTAAAAGAAAAAAAACATGATTAAAGTATTATTAACCACATTGTTTTTTATTGTTTCATCCGTTCAAGCTGCTGGCTTGCCACAGCAAGATGCTATACCGGGCGGTGTAGTAATTGTGCCGATACATGTCGGTGCTACAACTAAACCACAGGTCACTTTTAACAAGCGAAAAGTGATGGTGGTGGCAGAGAATGGGCAATGGCTAGCGGTGGTAGGTGTGCCGTTATCAGCAAAAATTGGCACCCAAAAAATCACCATTAAAGCCAATGGTGAAACTAGCTCTGCATTGTTTGAAATTGTAGACAAACAATATCCGACTCAACATATTACGATTACCGATAAACGAAAGGTGAATCCCAATAAACTCGACATGGATCGCATCGGTCCAGAATCGGCCAAAATTAAAAAAGCGTTAAGACATTGGACTGAACAAGCAGAGATTCCATTTAACTTCATCTGGCCAATAGAAGGGCGTGTCAGTGGTTTATATGGTCGTCGCCGCGTATTTAACGGACAACCCAGAAGACCTCACAGTGGAATGGATATCGCCGCACCAACAGGTACTGAGATCATGAGTCCAGCAGATGGCATCGTTCGCGATACCGGCGATTACTTCTTTAATGGCAACACCGTCTTTATTGATCATGGACAGGGTTTGGTCACCATGTTTTGCCACTTAGACAGCATTAACGTAGAAGCAGGCCAAACTATTAAACAAGGTGAAATATTCGGCACGGTAGGCGCTACTGGTCGTGTCACAGGGCCTCATTTACATTTAGGTGTCAGCCTGAATGATGTGCGAGTTGAACCTCGGTTGTTTTTCCCTAAACGGGAAGCCATTGAGGGCGATGAGAAAGAATAATAAAACGCTATCCTTGCTGACCATTATTAGATTTCAATCTTGCTTTATGAGTAATTAAGACTTGATTTAATATGCATGAAACAAAAGTTTAGAAGTCAGCTTTGTGCCAAAAGGGGTCTGTCGTCTAGCGCTTCAATTTCCATTTTTTTTGTTATATTTTCTTGCTCTGCTTCCAGCCAATTAAGCGCATCAATTCGATTAGTAAATATTTTTAAATGCCACTCGACTTTCCTAGTAACTCCCTTAACAAGGGCCTCCGTAGACTTTATACCAGACCCAGAATAACAAAGAACCGCTCGTGCATTTAACTGCTCAATCGCCCCCATTTTCACCTGTGCTTCAAATTGAAAAGAGTAACTATTCTTCTTGTTAAATAACAAGGAAAAAGGCGCCTCTAGATGAGTTATTAAAAATTCTTCAGCCTCATTGACCTGAGCAATGTCGACATCTATGCCATCGCTGATAACAATCTCGGCAATGTCCTTCCTTAGAATATGTATTATTCCGAATGAAAATTCGTAGGCTTTTATAATTTGCTCCTTTATTAAATTTCACTTCAATATCGATTGAATGTCTGCATCGGGTCGAAAGCAGTCTGAACATATTTAGCTTAGAAGTTGAATCAATAAGTAATGATAAGTATCTGCAGTTAATTGTTAATGCTTCAAACCAGCTAGGTTTATCATCACGGTCATGATTGCATAAAAACTAATTCTGGTATTCGTAAGTGCGGGAGCTAAGCGACTGCAACGCACTACAACAGTTTGTTATGTGCTCAAGAGTCAACGTCATCCCGTTCGGGGCGGTTTGCCTCGTTCCTAAGCTTTTTGGCGTTACTTCTATCTGTTTTTTCCACACGCTTTTTCTTCTTACGCTCATTTTTCTCAGTTACGATCTTAATTGCGTCAAGTTTCGTTAAACTAGGATGTTTAGCGAGTAACTTTTCGATTTTGTCATCAATTTTGGTCATTGGTGGAGCCTCATAAATTGTAAATTCAGATATTACATGTATGTGTCTACTATCGGTCGAAAGCAGACACATCACACGTTGAAATTATTGGTTTTCTAAAGTCTAAAATCACGCCCGAAATAAACACTTAAAACTTGTTTGCTTTCAAGTATATGCCTGGTGTGTTTCTCTACTATTACTTCAAAAAAAACGCCATCGATTAGATGGCGTTTAGTGTTAGTCGAGCTTAATTAAATTAAGCTCTTAGTTTTGCACTACGTCGGAATCCAAATAATCCCAATAAGGCGGGACCAAACAACCACAGTGCCGCCGGTACGGGTACCGCTGTTACCGACATGCCTTTTAAAGTATCGAGTTCATAGATATTGCCATCAACAGGGTTATTTATATCGTAGGGAGAGCCAGCTTCAGCCAAGGTATATTCATCATTCCAGAAGTAGTTCTGAACATCGGTGAGGCCTTTTGTCGCTTCGAAGATAAAATGGTCAAAAGCGCTGCTATCTATACCTAATGCACCGTAAGCGATGGCCAGTTCGATTGAGTTACCGACGATGCGCGCCTGAATGTCATCTGAACTGCCTTCACTGGTAACCTCATCGTAGCCAGTCGTACCTTCTCCGGTAACCGTAAGGCCTGACCCTGTTGCTGGGGTCCCTTGGTCATCCCATAGTTGAGTGGTTTTATAGTTATCATCGTTGTTAAAGTTGGAAGAAGCTATATTACCATCTGGATCTTTAACACCAAACAAATAACCATTAAAAAAATCGCTGTTGTCTGCAACTCGGATGCGATAGAACTGGCCAAATCCTTTGTAACTCGAACTCCCGCTACCATCGATCTCATTGGGTCCCACGAGATCTATAGAAAAATAAGCGTGTTGGTTCTGAGTATCAAGGGCGAATTTACCGCTAACGATGTCAAGGTATTCATAATATGTCTGAGCTGCAGGCTTGCCACCGATTACTTTATCCATTGAGCTTGTCGGACGTTCATAGAGCTCTTGCTCATAGATATCTGCACCTGGATCAATATCCCAACGGCCCGTTGATATTTGATTATCGTCAGTGCGTGCGTCTTGATAGGTCTGTACAGTCAGACTGGATTGCCAATTATCATTAAAGGTCGCTGCTTGAGCGGGGATTGCTAGCAACAAAGTCAGTGCGCTTGTATACAGGCTAGTCAGAATTGGGCTTAGAGTTTTCATATGGTTATTACCTTTTCAATTTTTATTTTTATCAAAATCAAGTTAAACCAAGTTTTGAAAAATGAGCGAATGTGATGCTCAGCAAGAGAAGTAAATAACACGATGGATATAATCTGTCAATTTTTTGCTGAATGATCAACGAGATACAATGTGTTAATAGTTAGGCACAAACCTGTTAAAGTCGGAAGTCTCTTCCCAAATAAACACTCAATACTTGTTTGTCTTCAAGGATATGCTCCGGCGTGCCTCTGGCGATAACTTCGCCTTCGTTAAAGATATACGCACGTTCACATACTTTTAAAGTTTCACGCACATTATGGTCGGTGATTAAAATACCGATGCCGCGTTCGGCCAGTTCTTTGATAATGCCTTGAATATCCAATACTGAAATCGGATCGACACCAGCAAACGGTTCATCCAATAAGATAAATTGGGGATCCATGGCTAAGCAACGAGCAATTTCAACACGGCGACGTTCACCGCCGGATAAAGCCATGCCCATTGACTTACGGATATGGTCGATATGAAAATCAGCTAATAAACGTTCTAATAAATCTTGTTTCGCATCCTCAGATAATTCATCTCGGGTTTCGATAATAGCGTAAATATTATCTTCAACGCTGAGCTTACGAAAGACAGAGGCTTCTTGTGGTAAGTAACCTATACCTAATTGAGCACGAAAATGAATAGGGTCATGGGTGAGCTCTTGTTGATCTAGAAAGATGGTGCCATGGTCAACCGGAATCAGCCCTACGATCATATAAAACGTGGTGGTTTTGCCTGCACCATTGGGGCCTAATAAACCCACGATTTCACCACTGTTTACTTCTAAAGAAATATTATTAACAACGGTGCGATCACCAAATTTTTTTGATAACTGCTGGGCAGATAAAATGCTCATGTTTAGCTGACGATCCTTTTAGTTATTCAGTTTGATGTAACGACGACTGACCCAGCCGATAACTGGTTTTGCGTTGATAGTACCGCGCACTTGCACCCACTCTTTTTGGTTAGTCAGTACGATGACTTCAGTATTGGGTCTAAAAGTGCCTAGTTTTTCATATTGCGTTCCGGGGCCGGTACGTAAGTTTAAGTGTGTTGTGGTGGTAGCCGTAGGGTACTTTTCAGTTTCTTTAGTCTCTTTAACGTCACTTTKTTGTTCTAGTTCAGTAGTTGCAGCTGGTGCTGTTGSAGCGACAGGCTGTGTTGCCTTTTTAGCCWGTTTCTTAGCTTTTTTACTGCCAGGTGGTTGWATAATGATATGAACCCGRCCKGTACTCTGTTGGRTTTTATCACCTATTTGTACTGGTCCAGAGTTAACGTGAAYAATATTTTTAGTGATGTCATATTCAATTCGGTTTCCGGTRAYTTTAYCTCCATCTTTCAATACATAACCGTCACCCAGCAAATATATTTTTTGGGTTTTAGCGTGATACTCCATTTGAATGGCTCGCGCTTTAACGGGATCTTCACCGGCTTTGTGAACTTGTTGATATGTAGCAAGATTACCTTCAGCAATCGTTTTGGTAATTTGCTGATTATCATCGTAATAAAAGGTAATGATGTCACCGGTGATGCGCAGGGTGCCTTGGGTAAGGATGGCGTTGCCTTTGTATTGAGTCACACCACGTTCATCATCAAGTTGCGCATGATCGGCTTCGATATTGATCGGTTGTTCACGATCACTTGGCAGTGCTACAGTCAAGGCTGGGAGTAGGCTTAAGGTGATAAATAATAATTTAGTCAGGTTTTGGTGCATCATATTGTCCCCTCACTTGGGAGTGCAGGTTAATTGCTTTGTCTTCCATGGCAGCATGTAAGCCAACAGAGTTGGTTTCGCCATGAGCTGTTTTAATCGTGACGGCAAGATCGGTGTATGCCGTATTGTAGACGGTGTCTAAAATAAGTTCTTCCGTCAGTAATTCGATTTCTTGGTTATTTTCACGGGTGATCACCACATTACCGGAGAGTAATATATTGTCGCCTTTACCTTGGGTGGAGCCTTTATTGGCCGTAACAACCCAGGTATCTTTTTCTGGCTCTAAAAAGCGAGCAATAGGATATATAATTTCGGTGCTGTCATCTTCGGGGTAGTGAGCCATTTCTTTGCCTTTAATAATGCGAGAAGGCCGGCCGGCCTCATCCATCACGGTCAAAGTGAAATCAGTCATGGCGTAGTCGCTGCTACGATGCACTTCTGGTTGTGTATCTTCCTCGTCATCACCACTATTAAAGATCAGCCATAAAGTGGCTAATGCAAATAGTGCTAGATAAAACTTGGCAGCAGCAGATAGGTTAGAAATGGCGTTCAATTTGGTCCTGCAGGGTTCCCTGTCCTTCCATAATTAATTCACATACTTCACGGGCAGCACCTTTTCCACCTTTAGCCTGTGTAGTCCAGTGAGCATGTTTTTTGACTACTGGATCGGCATCTTGCACGGCGATAGCCAGTCCCACACGAGTCATAATAGCTAAATCTACCCAGTCATCACCCACATAGGCACATTGCTCAGGTTTTAAATCTAATTGCTCAAGCAAGGCTTCAAAAGCAGGTAATTTTACTTTTTGCCCTTGGTAAACATGGTTAATGCCCAAGCTGGTCATACGATGTTCTACTACCTGTGAGGTACGGCCGGTGATAATGCCGATTTCGACCCCAGTATATTGTAGGAGTTTCATGCCATGGCCATCACGCGAATGAAAGGCTTTATATTCTTCGCCGTCGTCACCAATGATGATACTGCCGTCGGTTAATACCCCATCAACATCAAAAATAACCAGTTTTATGTTTTTGGCACGCGCTAATATGTCTTGCATCGATAGTTCCTGTTTTAAACTACGCCGGCACGTAAAAGGTCATGCATATTGATGGCACCGACAAGTTGTTGTTCATTATTGATAATTAATAAGGCATTTATTTTATGGCGCTGCATTAATTCTAATGCCTCTGCCGCCAACATCTCAGCCTTACCTGTTTTACAATTTTGGGTCATAAAGTCGGTGAGGGGAGTGGTATGC
>NVRG01000080.1 GCA_002400805.1 Gammaproteobacteria bacterium | reverse complement strand
AGCCGCCGATATCATGACGCTCACCCGGTAAGGGCGGCAGTTCGTCAGCATTAACGTTAACTGACAAAACCCAAATTAATCCCAGTAGCCTTACTAATATTGTCATGCACACCTCTCAAGACGTGTCTCATGCTAAATACATGGACAGGCGAAAGGGCGGAATGTTTCCATTTAATTTATTTGAGCAATAATATCGTCTAGCTCAAAAGGCCAGTTTAATTGGCTGCCATTGTCAAACTCTATCACTGGAATCGTGGTGCCATAACGTGCAACAAGCTCATCGTTATCACCTATTTCTGTTGCAATAATGGTTAAAGAATACTGCTGTTTTGCTTGCAGTAATAATGCTTCAGCCAATTCACATAAATGACAACCAGCAGTGGTGTAGAGGATGATGCGAATCATTTTTCCAATAATCGAGGCATCAGTTCAACAAAGTTACAGGGACGATGGCGGGCATCTAACTGTTCTTTGAGAATATCATCCCAGCCTGTTTTACAGGCACCTGACGAGCCCGGCAAACAAAAGATAAAGGTACCGTTAGCAACCCCACCTAAAGCGCGGGACTGAACGGTTGATGTTTTAATATCTTGAAAAGAAACTTGACGAAATAACTCACCAAAACCTTCGATCTCTTTATCAAGTAATACTTTCACTGCTTCGGGAGTGCCATCACGYCCCGTGAGCCCKGTMCCACCSGTTGTGATCACTGCTTGGATATCTGGTGACGCTATCCATTGTGAAATAAYTGATCTRATTTGATAAATATCATCAGTCACRATTTGTTGGTCGGCCAATTTATGGTCRGCGGCTAACAGRCGTTCACGGAGAACTTTTCCYGAGGTATCGTTCTCTATAGTACGTGYGTCTGAAATAGTCAGTAAGGCGATATTAACCGGAATAAATTGTCGTTCCATTATGATGATACTCAAAGTGTTTATTTGTGAAGCAGTATAGTCACCCTATTAATGAAGGTCTAGAATGATATTCATATACAAATGGAGTAGTAGAAGATGAGAAAGTTAATGTTAGTGTCAGTGCTCGCTGTAACACTTGTTGGTTGTGTGACAGCGGATGATCCCGATCAACGCGCTAAAACGGGTGCGGCAATTGGCGCCGCAGTGGGTGCGGTAATTGGTTATGCCGTGGATGATGGTGCTGGCGGTGTGCTTGTAGGTGCAGCTGTCGGTGCGGCGGCAGGGGCKGGTGTCGGCCAYTATATGGATAATCAGCAACAAGAAATGGAAGCCGCTTTAGCAGAAGAACAAGCCCGCCATGACTTGGAAGTGCAACGCTTACAAGATGAAACATTGAAAATAGATATTTCTAGTGAAGTATCGTTTGATTTTGACAGTGCTTCATTGAAATCAGCCTTTACTCCGACGCTGCAGAAGGTATCAGAGATTTTAGTTCGTTATCCGCATACTGTTATACATGTAGTAGGCCATACCGACAGTCTGGGTTCAGAAGGTTATAATATGGAGCTTTCTCGTCGCCGTGCACAATCGGTCGTCGATTATTTTGTTTCCAGAGGTATATCACCTAGCCGATTAGTGACTGTGGGTCGCGGCGAGGGTGAACCTAGAGCAACTAACGACACTGAAGCAGGGCGCCAATTAAACCGTCGAGTAGAAATTTATGTCAAACCCGTCATCGAAGGACAGGAATCAGAAGCATACCAAACGCCGCAGGGCACCCAAATCTGATAGTTCAAGTTTAAATAATGATCTGATTTTTGGTCTTCATGCGATACARGCTGCGCTTGATGTGCCTGTATCGCGTGTGACTGAACTKTGGTTAGCMGATGAGCGCCAAGATGCACGTATTGATGCARTKATTRARGCGGCAMAAAAACARAAGATWRYYGTTAAYAARGTTGAACGCGAACAATTAGATGAAATGATGCCMGGTGCGCGCCATCAAGGCAGTATTGCKCGCTGTAAACCACTAGGTAATTTAGATGAATCAGATTTATTCAAGTTAATTGCTGAGTTAGATGAACCACCRTTTTTGTTGATCCTAGATTGTGTTCAGGATCCTCATAATTTAGGTGCCTGTTTGCGAACGGCAGAAGCGGCCGGTGCACATGCAGTGATCGCACCGAAAGATCGTGCCTCAGGTATTACGGCTACCGCACTTAAAGTATCGAGTGGTGCAGCTGAACGATTACCCTTTATTCAAGTGACCAATTTAGCGCGTGTTTTGCGCGAACTGCAAGAAAATGGTGTGTGGTTGGTGGGTACAGCCGGTGAGTGTAAAGACACTTTATTTGATGTGGATTTGAAAGGACCGCTTGCTGTTATTCTCGGTGCTGAAGGTAGAGGTATTCGTCGTTTGACCCGCGAGCACTGTGATCAAGTCGTGTATATACCGATGAAAGGTGGCGCTGAAAGCCTCAATGTTTCGGTCGCGGCAGGTGTGTGTTTATTTGAAGCGAGTCGTCAACGTAACTTGTGATTTTGTAACAAAATAACGTAAAATTATCGATTGCCTGCTTGTCAGGTGAAACTCCTTGCCTTTTGAAAAATTTCAAAGGGCTGATTAAACCGTGAGGAGCTCTAAATGAGACATTACGAAATTGTGTTTCTGGTCCACCCTGATCAGAGCGAACAAGTGCCTGGAATGATTGAGCGTTATTCGCAAACATTAACCAGCCAAGGTGGTACAGTTCACCGTTTGGAAGACTGGGGTCGTCGTCAATTGGCATACCCAATCAACAAAGTACACAAAGCACACTACGTATTAATGAACGTAGAGTGTGACTTTGCCCAGTTGGAAGAAGTAACAACTGCATTCCGTTTTAATGACGCTGTTATTCGTCATCTTGTTGTTAGCTGCGATGAAGCAGTGACAGAACCATCTCCACAGATGCGTAAAGATGAAGATGAAAAACCTCGTCGTCGCGATCACTCTTAAACCTTAAAGGAGCATAATAATGGCACGTTTTTTTAGACGTAGAAAATTTTGTCGCTTCACCTCTGAAGGTGTTAAGCAAATCGATTATAAAGATGTAATGCTACTGAAAAACTACATCACAGAAACAGGAAAAATTGTTCCTAGCCGTATCACTGGTACTAAAGCACGTTACCAACGTCAGCTTTCTACTTGTGTGAAACGTGCGCGTTTCTTGGCGTTAATTCCTTATTGCGACATGCATAAGTAATTAAAAGTGATATTGTTCAAAACATTTAGTCAAAGGTAAAACGTAACAAATATGTTGAGTGGAATTGCAACATTTGCAGTGCAAGGGAGATGGCAAGCCGCTATCACCACGGCATTGCTTTCATTCGCCGCGTTAATGTTACCGCCACTTAGTTATTTAGCCAGTGGTGTACTTGTGCTTACTACGTTACGTATTGGGCCAAAAGAAGGAGTAAAAGTTGTTGCCGCGGCAACCGTAATATTTACATTACTTGCGGGATTGTTGCTGGGACAGTTTTATATCTCTGGCGTGTTTTTGTTATCAAGTTGGTTGCCAGTATTGGCAGTTACCTTGGTATTGGGTTATACCCGCTCACTGGCTGCGAGTTTATTGGCAGCCAGTGGATTAGGCATTTTGGTGGTATTAGGCACACATTTAGTGTTGCCGGATCCCGCGGTGTGGTGGCAACAGATGTTATCACCACTGTTAGAAATGTTAGGTCAGCAGCCTGGTTGGCAGCTTGACCAAATGCAAACTCAAGAGCTACTAGTGAGTTTGTCGGGAATGATGACCGGTTTAATTGCTGCAGGACTTAGCGTAAATGTGATGTTTGGCTTATTAATAGGCAGAGCATGGCAAGCTAAGATGTTTAACCCAGGTAGTTTTGCCACGGAGTTTTGCCAATTACGATTGGGAAAACGCGTGGCATTAATAACACTAGTTTTAGTGGTGATAGCGGTATCGCCATGGCAAGGAAGTTTGAGTTTACTGGTGGATTGTTTGCCCGTTGCTTTAACTGTTTTTACTTTGCAAGGACTATCCGTTGTTCATGCCATCGTTAAGCAGCAACAGAAACATAAATTTTGGCTAATAGCAGTGTATGTACTGCTCGTTGTGATGATGCCGCAGATGGTGGTATTACTCGCAACAGTAGGTGTTTTGGAACAGTGGATGAATTTTCGTAGATATTCAGCTGAATAAATACGAGTAACTTTTAGAGCAGTTTAATACTGCGAATGAGGGTAGAACGATGCAAGTAATTTTGCTAGAGAAAATGCAGAAGCTTGGTAACCTAGGCGATGAAGTTAGCGTTAAATCTGGTTTCGGTCGTAATTTCTTGGTACCAAATGGTAAAGCGTTACCAGCGAACAAGAAAAATAGAGAAGTGTTTGAGTCTCGCCGTGCTGATTTAGAAGCTGCAGCAGCTAAAGTTCTGGTTGACGCTGAGAAGCGAAAAGAAAAACTTGTCGCTGCTGGCGATGTAAATATCTTAGCTAACGCGGGTATTGAAGGTAAGCTGTTTGGTTCAATTGGCGCAGCTGACATTGCTGAGCAATTGAATGCTGCTGGTGCAGACATTGAAAATAAGGAAGTACGCCTACCTACAGGTGCCTTACGACATACTGGTGAATATAATATTGATATTCAGCTGCATGCCGATGTTGTTGTGACTGTTAAAGTCGATGTGACATCAGAAGCAGAAATTCAAGCGAAAGCTGAAGCAGCAAGTTCTGCAAAAGCAAAAGCAGCTGCTTTAGAAGAAGCTGAAGCTATTGCTAAAGCGCAAGAAGACGAGTAAGTAGTAAGAAAGAAGTAAGATAATGGAGTCGTGCTTAGCACGACTCCATTTATTTTTAGCTAGTAACTCAAAAATGGGCTATGGCTAAGTGTTTATTTGCAAAACAGATAGGTGACTGCTGTGGAAGATATGACATATCCAGATTCGTATAAGGATACGGCCACAGAAACACTTAAAATCCCCCCCCATTCTGTCGAAGCTGAGCAATCTGTGCTTGGTGGACTGATGCTCGATAATAGTAGTTGGGACAAAGTTGCTGACTTATTGGTTGAGCAAGACTTTTATCGTCGTGATCACCAACTTATTTTTCGTGCTATCGCACAACTTTTTGAGCAATCCCAACCGGTTGATGTTATTACATTAGCTGAGTTTCACGATAAACGTGGCGAACTCGATCAAGTGGGTGAGCTGGCCTACTTAGGCATGTTAGCTAGAAATACACCGAGCGCCGCTAATATTGGCGCCTATTCGGCTATTGTCCGAGAGCGTTCGGTACTACGTCAGCTTATTCAAGTTGGCTCTGAGATTTCCAATGTCGCATTTAATCCTGAAGGCCGTAGCAGTGAAGCTATGCTGGATCTGGCTGAGAAACAAGTGTTTGAGATCGCTGAAAAAGGCGCGAAACGTGGTGGCGGCTTTGTTCAGGTTAAAGAAGTACTGAGTAAGGTTGTTGATCGTATTGATACCTTATTTGAAAATGATAGTCCGATCACTGGGCTTTCTACTGGGTTTAGCGATTTTGATGAGCAAACCTCAGGCTTGCAACCGGCAGATTTAGTGATCGTTGCTGGTCGTCCATCGATGGGTAAAACAACATTCGCGATGAATTTGGCTGAGAATGCGGCCATTAAAAGCAAAGAGCCTGTTGCTGTATTTAGTATGGAAATGCCAGCGGATTCCTTGGCTATGAGGATGTTATCTTCACTTGGGCAGATAGATCAAAGTCGCCTGCGTTCTGGTCGATTAAATGATGATGATTGGCCTCGGTTAACGTCGGCTATTGCGTTACTGAATGAAGCACCGTTGTTTATTGATGATACACCGGCGTTAACGGTAACAGAATTACGCGCAAGAGCTCGACGTTTAAAGCGGGAACATGGTTTGAGTCTGATCGTAATCGATTATATTCAGTTAATGCAGGGCAGTGGTGGTAGTAATGAAAACCGAGCCACAGAAGTATCAGAAATTTCACGATCATTAAAAGCCTTGGCTAAAGAGCTGGAAGTGCCGGTTGTCGCATTGTCACAATTAAATCGGAGTTTAGAGCAACGTCCGAACAAACGTCCCATTATGTCTGATTTACGTGAATCAGGCGCGATTGAGCAAGATGCGGATTTGATTGTCTTTATTTATCGAGACGAAGTGTACAACGAAGATTCGCCGGAAAAAGGCAAAGCCGAAATTATTATCGCCAAACAACGTAATGGTCCGATAGGGAAAGTGATATTAACGTTCCAAGGTAAGTACACCCGCTTTGAGAATTTTGCCTATAACGACTATGACAACTACGACAGTTATGGTGAAGAGTAGTCGTGACATCCTATCCAGTCGCCAGTATTGATCTTGCTGCGCTTGAGCATAATCTCGCCCGCATAAAACAACTCGCTCCCAATAGCCAAATTCTGTCCGTTATTAAAGCCAATGCTTATGGTCATGGCACGGTAGAAGTTGCACAAGCTTTACATCAGAGTGATGCCTTTGCCGTGGCACGGCTGTCAGAAGCCATACAATTACGCCAAGCAGGCATAACACATAAAATCGTGCTGTTAGAAGGGGTAATGACGGCGGCCGAATTACAATCTGCTGCCGACTATGATTTATCACTGGTGTTCCATCATCAATCTCAAATTGATTTATTAATACAAACCACGTTAGCCAAGCCATTAACATTTTGTTGGTTAATGCTTGAAACAGGCATGCACCGTTTAGGTTTTTCAGCGAACAAATCGTCTGAGGCATTAGCAAGCCTGACAGCAAGTAAATCTATTGCTGATCCTATTGGTTTAATGAGCCATTTTGCTAATGCAGATTTAGTTGATGATTCGCGAAATCAACAGCAGTTAGATATGGTGTTAGCAGTCGCCCAAGACAATCAGGCCATCAGTATCGCCAACTCAGCAGCCATTTTATCGTTCCCGGCTAGTCATCAGCATTGGTTGCGTCCTGGACTTATGTTG
>NVRG01000079.1 GCA_002400805.1 Gammaproteobacteria bacterium | reverse complement strand
TAGATACTGGCGAGCATTAATGCTAATCCACAAACATGATCAAGATGAGCATGGGTAATCACCACATGTTTAATGGCTAACATTTCATCAAGAGATAACTCACCCACGCCTGTTCCGGCATCAAACAGAATTTCATCGTTAACCAGAAATGTCGTGGTTCTTAAATCTTTAGCTATCCCACCACTACAGCCTAAAACACGTACTTTCATTTTGCATCCTACAAATTAAGTATGGTTTATCAACAATCATAGTGAATCTTGAACTAACAGCTACAGTTTCGCATTGAATCTATAGAAAATACAATGCCTTGATAGATATTAGCGATTAATAAGGGGAAATAGTGGTGTTTTTATAACTAGAAGCTTAGAAAAAAGACGGATCTATTCACGTTGGGGAGTGGAACGAGGGCGAACGAGATTATTGGGGTAACGTTGTGTCTAAGCCGGCTTCGGCCATTGCGACTGCGCGAAATATGGCGCGCGCCTTATTCATGGTTTCTTTCCATTCCATTTCAGGCACAGAGTCGTAGACGATACCAGCACCGGCTTGAATGTGTAAGGTACTGTCTTTGATCACAGCCGTGCGGATAGCAATGGCGGTATCCATGTTGCCAGACCATGATAAATACCCGACTGCTCCAGCATAAACACCGCGTTTAACGGGTTCTAATTCGTCAATGATCTCCATAGCGCGAACTTTAGCAGCACCACTGACAGTACCAGCAGGGAAGGTGGCACGTAAGGCATCAATGGCGGTCATGTTTGGTATGACTTTGCCAGTCACATTTGAAACGATATGCATGACATGTGAATAACGTTCGATCACCATTTTATCCGTTAGATTAACGGTACCGATTTGACTGACACGGCCAGCATCATTGCGGCCTAAATCGATGAGCATAAGATGTTCCGCTAATTCTTTAGGATCAGATAATAAATCTAATTCTAATGCCTTATCTTCCTCTTCCGTTTTTCCTCGTGGCCGAGTTCCGGCTATTGGCCGTACGGTAATTTCTTCATCTTCCATTCGGACCAGAATTTCTGGAGAGGAACCAACGATATGGAAATCTTCCAGATTAAGGTAATACATATACGGTGATGGGTTCAGCGTTCGTAAGGAACGGTATAAATCCATAGGTTGCGCAGAAAATGGTATGGACAAACGTTGTGACAATACGACTTGCATGATGTCGCCATCAGTAATGTATTGCTTTGCTTTTTCTACGGCATCGATGAAGCCATCGTGAGTAAAACCAGAGACAAAGTCTGATTCCTCAATCAACTTGCCGGGAGTCGACGAGTTATTATATTTTGGTGTGCCATCGCGTAATTGCTGGGTAAGCTGATCAAGTCGGTTTTGAGCCGTTTGATAAGCGTTTTCTATTTGTGGATCAACGTGAACAATTAGGAATAAACGACCACTTAAGTTATCAAAGACCACTAATTCGTCAGAGACCATCAATAAAATATCTGGACAAGCCAATGGATCTGGATTCGGACAATTGCCCAAACGTGGTTCAACATAACGTACGGTGTCATAACCAAAATAACCGACTAAACCACCATTAAATTTTGGCAAGCCTTCAAGATCTGGCACTTGGTACCGTTGTTTAAATGCTTCGACCCACGCGAGCGGATCTTCACTGGTGTCTGATTCGATTAATTCGCCATTCTGACGAACTTCAATATCATAGCCATGGATTCGAACTATCGTTTCACAAGGGAGGCCGATAATAGAATAACGCCCCCATTTTTCACCGCCGTGTACCGACTCAAAAAGATAAGAGTAGGGTGCATCAGCAAGTTTTAGATAGGTGCTTAGTGGTGTATCTAAGTCGGCTAAAACTTCACGTGCAAGTGGGATACGGTTATAGCCTTCACGGGCTAATTGTTCGAATTCTGCCTGTTTCATTGCTCGGGTTCTAAAATATGTCTTCTAACTCTGCAAACGTATCGATTACAGCATCTGGGTTTGCAGTACGAATATCAACGCCATGATTATAACCATAACTCATGCATACAATGTCAAAGCCTGCGGCACGAGATGCCTTAACATCACTAATCGAGTCGCCGAGCATCATTGCTTTGTCTGGTGAGATACCGAAAAACTTAGCGCCATGTAACAGTGGTGCGGGATCGGGTTTTTTTAACGGCAGAGTATCGCCACTGATAACAATTTCAAAAAAATCAAAAATACCTAAATCTTTTAAAATAGGTAAGGTGAATTGTTCATCTTTATTGGTCACACAACCAAGGCGAATACCCTGATCTTTTAACCACTGCAAACCTTCAGCTACATGTGGATATAACTGACTACGTTTGCTGGAATTTTCAGCGTAAAGATCCATAAAAATAGGTGATGCCTTAGCAAATAGGACGTCACTGGGGTGACCATCTAGTTGATCAATCAGAGCACGTTCAATAAGCCTAGGTACACCATTACCGACCCAGTTCCTGACTTTTGCTKCACCACGAATGGGCATGTCCAGKRCTTTCATGGTTTCATCAATACACCAAGCAAGATCTGGCACGCTATCGACTAGCGTGCCATCAAGATCWATCAATACCATTTCTGGTTTTTTCAAAGCCATAYTKRATTRTTAWACGTTWGCTTTTGCTAATTCAGCACGWAGCGCTGCGATAACCGTTTCGTAGTGATGTGGRTCACTCTTATTAGCGGCACCAAAAACGGCAGAACCRGCRACAAATGTACGTGCACCCGCTTCAGCAACTTCACGAATGTTTTTAATRTTTACSCCACCATCRACTTCAAGATCRATRTCATAGCCGCTAGCATCAATCATTTTGCGAGCTTCTTGTAACTTATCCAAGGTATAAGGGATAAATGACTGACCACCAAAACCAGGGTTTACTGACATTAACAAAATGCGGTCAACTTTATCTAATACATGATCAGCTAAAGACAGTGGCGTGGCAGGGTTAAAGACTAAACCTGTTTTACAGCCTTCGTTTTTAATTAACTGTAAACTACGGTCAATATGTTCTGATGCTTCAGGATGAAAAGTGATGAAACTTGCACCTGCTTTAGCAAAATCAGGAATGATGCGATCAACAGGCTTAACCATTAGATGAACATCGATTTCATGCGTCACACCGTGTTTACGTAATGCATCACAAACTAGAGGGCCGATAGTCAGGTTAGGCACGTAGTGGTTATCCATTACGTCAAAGTGAACGATATCAGCACCGGATGCTAATACGTTATCAACTTCTTCACCTAGACGAGCAAAATCAGCAGAAAGGATGGATGGGGCAATTTTGAATTCAGCCATAATGGTTACTCTGTAAGTTAAATTTAGTTAATCTTTAGTCAAAGCGGCATACTTTACCGTATGTGATTG
Organism: Gammaproteobacteria bacterium; assembly: GCA_002400805.1. Next base: position 3,540 of record NVRG01000079.1, on the reverse strand, counting down.
CTTTTTTCAGCTTTTGCTATTTCTCTAGGCCGATTATACTGGAGCCTGAGGTATTAAAAAGCATCATTAATATAAATTTGGTAACACCGATGAAAATAGCTTGGCTTACATTTGTTTTATTTTTTCCACTTGTTGTTTTTGCCGCTGGCGAAGAGGGCGCAGCTGTGGAAGACAAAGCAACAGAAACATTTGCAACAGAGGTGGAAGTCACCAATCACGACATGATACGTACTCAAGGTGTTGTCGGTGGTTACCAGCCATTAACGGTCGCAGGTCAAGAAATTGAAGCGACGTTTCTGGAAGAAACATTAGGCGAAGAGCATGGCATTATTGTATTTTTACATGACCGGGGTGACTCTTTTGAAAACAAAACGATAACACCATTGCGCCATCGTCTGCTTGAATATGGTTGGTCAACCTTAACCATTGCACTTAATTATCCTTATGTGCCTGAGCTATACATTCATGACCCGAAAGAGGTCGAAAGGCAACAAGCTGTAGGTAAGGCTGAAAAAGCGAAGGACAATGCAGAAGTTGCAAAAGAAACGGCTAAAAATAAGGAAGCAGCTTGGGACGATGAAGAGCCTGAGGAAGAACCAGTGGCAGAAGCGTCAGAAGAAGAATCAGTAGAACCTAAAGTTGAAAAGTTACCTCCTGTTTCAAACATCGAAAGGTTAGAAGCGGTTATATCCTTTACACAAGCAAAAGAGATTGAGAGAATTGTTTTTATTGGTCACGGTGTTGGCGGTGAAAAGGCTGTTGAGTTACTTGACCAGCTTACAACACCCATCGCAGCTTTAGTATTATTAGGTTCGCCGAAGTTTGCTAGCGATGAAGTATGGAAAACGTTTGCCTTTCCCATTTTAGATCTTTATGGCAGCAATGACACTGCTACGGTAGCTTCAGCCGTCAAACATAGAAACAAAATAATGAAACGCATGGGAAATAAAAACTACGAAAGTAGAAAAGCCGTTGGTGCTGATCATGTATTTTACGGCGTGCAACCGCAATTGACCCTGACCCTTCGTAGTTGGTTAAACAAGCATTTTGTGGCTGCAGAAGAAGACGAAAAATAGTTATGCGTTTGTATTATGGTGGTTTGGTCATTCATCAGTCGCAATCAGACGATGGTGTCATTGAGGTGGTGGATTTGGATGATATGCGTTCCATGCACTTTGGTTCGCACCCGCGGCAGAGCAGCATGTCACTTGCCACTCCTCACACCTTAGAACTTACTTACACCCAATCGATGATGGCGTGTTTGTTATTAAATCCTGAACCAGAACGTGTTTTGGTAGTTGGTTTGGGTGGCGGTTCATTAGTTAAATTTATTTTGCATCACTTTCCTCATTGTCATATTGATGTGATCGAATATCGTGAAGATGTCGTTAAAGTAGCCCATGGCTATTTTAAGGTGCCAAGTGATGAGCCGCGCTTAACTATTCATCTTGGCGATGGTTATTTATTTACCCAAGATCGTTTTTTCCAGTCCGATGTGAATTATGACTTAATACTGGTCGATGCCTATGACCATACGGGTATGGCTGCCAGTGTTGGGGTACAAGCGTTCTTTGATGCCTGCGCCGGTATCCTCTCACCAAATGGCGTGATGAGTGTCAATTTGTGGGGCAGTGACAATGCTTTGTTTGGTCAAACCATGTCGAGAATCAATCAGAGTTTTGACGGCCGCACCATGATTTTACCTGTGGAGAATAAAGGCAATGTCATTGGTTTCGCCATGAACAAATTGGTGACCAATGCCGCCTTGAAAAAGCTTAAACCGCAAGTTGAATTGCTAGAGCTAAAATTTAATATTAATCTGCCTAGAGCCTTACACGATCTGATTCGTCAGAATCGTTCTTTAATTAGTCGATTGTTCAGTTAATAGGCTTTTAGCTCTATAACGACTACTATGTAGCTTGATTCATTTTGTAAGAAGCTACTAAACGTTTTATTTGCATAACCATTTATGATGAAAGTTATTTTAACAACGCTATTAATTTTTACTGCCATGATAGGTCTCACACCTGTGCTAGCAAGTGAGAATATTGAACTGGTCATTGATCGCTCAGAACATAAATTGATTGTTAAAAAAAATGGTTCAACGCTACGTACATTTAAAGTTGCATTAGGCAGTGGCGGCAGAAAAGCCAAGTTACAGCAAGGCGATCATAAAACGCCCAAAGGCAATTATCAGATCACTAAAATACGTGACAGCAGCCGCTTTCATATGTTCTTACAGATTAACTATCCCAATATGAACGATGCCGGCCGCGCATTAAAGAATCATGTGATTACACGCAAGCAGTACCAAGATATTCTTGATGCCCACAGTTATGGTCGATTGCCACCGCAAAATACCGCATTAGGTGGCTCAATTGGCATTCATGGCATCGGTCATGAAACCAAAGATAAAATAGAAATTCATCAAATAGCAGATTGGACGCAAGGCTGTATCGCTTTACGCAATGACGAAGTCGAAGAGCTAAGTCGTTTTATTCATGTAGGCACAACAGTCAGTATTATTGATTAAATCCTGATTGTTTTTGTCGGTTATTCTCTGATTTGCTAGAATATGTGGCTTAAATTAATTCAGCTAGCCGCATAGAGGTTCCATGCAAGCCGCTCCAGATCTATTTTCCTACCGCAAATTTTGGGCACACCGCTTTGGTGCCGCGCCTGAATTACCTATGTCTCGCGAAGAAATGGACAATCTCGGTTGGGATTCCTGTGACATTATTCTCGTTACCGGTGATGCTTATATTGATCACCCAAGTTTTGGTATGGCCTTAATTGGTCGACTACTAGAATCGCAAGGTTTTCGTGTTGGCATCATTTCTCAGCCAGACTGGAACAGTGCTGAGGACTTTAAACAATTAGGTCAACCTAATCTGTTTTTTGGCGTGACCGGTGGCAATATGGATTCAATGGTCAACCGTTATACCTCTGATCGTCGTATCCGTAGCAATGATGCTTATACCGCTGATGGTGAAGGGGGCAAACGTCCCGATCGTTGTGTGGTGGTATATAGCCAACGCTGTCGCGAAGCGTTCAAAGGTGTGCCGATCATTATTGGTGGTATCGAAGCCAGTTTACGTCGCATTGCCCATTTCGATTATTGGTCAGAAAAAGTCCGTCGCTCGGTCATCATGGATGCCAAAGCGGATTTATTGGTCTATGGCAATGGTGAACGTCAAGTAGTTGAAATCGCCCATCGTTTAGCGGCCAATGAGCCGGTCAAAGACTTAACTGATATTCGTGGCACGGCCTTTTTGACCAAACATGGTCAGCGTGAAGGTTGGTGGGAAAAAGACTCGACCAGTGTCGATACACCGGGCAAGGTTAACCCACCAATAGATCCCTATCTGATGCAGACCGAAGAGTCTTGTGAAACAGAAAAAGCCAAAACAGAAGCTGACAAAAAAGGATCGGACAAAAAAGAAACAACCAATGTGATCTGCTTCCATAAGATCATGCCGAAAGATTCATCAAAAAGTGTGATTAGATTGCCGGCCTATGGTGAAGTGAAGAGCGATGCGG
>NVRG01000078.1 GCA_002400805.1 Gammaproteobacteria bacterium | reverse complement strand
TACTCGTATGATTTCAGATTGTTAGATATCGAATTAAATGAGCAGCATAAACTTAATCTGTTTGCTGAATATGTTCACCGAGATGGTGGTGATCCGTTGACGGTTAATGGAACCTCAATAAAAACGGATACAAAAGATGGCTTTGGTGTAGCAGCGTGGGTCGACAGTACGTTTTCTGACAAGCTCACTAATACAGTTGCGTTTATTTATCGACAGGGTGCAGCATTTAGGCAAAGTAGTTTTAATCCTAACCCTGGGAGAGAAGACCAAGGTTTTGACTTGGACGATGCTCATTATTGGGAGTTGAATACGAATCTTGTCTATGACAGTGATGAGTATTCACTAGGGTGGACGGCTGTCATTCGATTTGAAGATCGTGGGGTTGCTAATAACTCAGATATACAGTGGTATAGCACAGGCGTGCGACCTATTGTTTATCTAACCGATAATTTTAATATCGCGATCGAGGCCGGTATCGATTATGTCGACAATGATGTGTTGGACGTGAGTGGCCAAGTTTCTAAATTCACTGCGGCACTGCAATACAGTAAAAGCCGTGGTTATTATTCTCGACCTGTCGTTCGACTATTTGCAACACAAGCTTACTGGAGTGATGACTTTGAAGGTTTAGTTGGAGTCGGGCCAGGGGATGCCCCGTTCGCGAATGATACTGATGGCCTAACTTATGGTATTCAATTTGAACACTGGTGGTGAAGATATAAAAACAAGCATGATTATTAATAGCTATAATTGCGAGCTAGAACATCAATAATGAAAGAGAAAACATGCTTGCTGATAAAATTAAAAACAAAGAAAGCGGTATCGTTCTTTATGGTATTACCCCGCCAAAGAAGGGAACATCGCTAGAAAAAATTGAAGAAATTGCAACGAGACAAATGGATCGGCTGCAAGGTCTAAATATCGATGGTTTGATTCTTTATGATATTCAAGATGAAAAATCACGTACTTCACAAGAACGTCCCTTTCCCTTTATTGAGACCTTAGATTCCTTCTCCTATAGTCGAGATTACCTAAGTGATCTTGCTGTGCCAAAAGTTATTTATCGCTCTGTAGGTAAATATAGCGAGGCGGAGCTGTCGAAGTTCATTGAAGATGCAGCTGTTCAGAAAGACTTAACCGTATTTGTTGGCGCGGCATCTAAATCTCAAGAAGTAACGTTGTCGATGAAAGGTGCGTATGACTTGAAGCAACAGGTGGATCAAGCACTTTTATTAGGTGGTGTCACTATTCCTGAACGTCACCAAGCTAAAGGTGATGAACATATTCGTGTATTTAATAAAATTGCTCAGGGTTGTAGCTTTTTTGTGTCGCAAGGTGTGTATGACGTCAATGCATCGAAGAACTTTCTCTCTGATTATTACCATTATGGCCGCGAACATAATATTCCGTTGGTACCGATTTTATTTACTCTAACCCCCTGTGGATCCGTTAAAACGATGGAGTTTATGAAGTGGTTAGGCATCAGCATTCCACGTTGGCTGGAAAATGAGTTAAAACATACCAGTGATATTTTGCAAAAATCGGTAGATATTTCYGAACAAAAYTGGTTGGAATTAAAAGACTTTGCCGATGAAAATGGGATTCCCATTGGTTGTAATATTGAAAGTGTGGCCATCAGAAAAGTGGAAGTGGACGCCTCGATAGAATTATTACAGCGAATACAAAGAGCGATATAACATGGCACAGCAGTATTCCGAAATATCAGACAAGCACAAACAATTTATTGAGCAACAAAAACTATTTTTYGTCGGCACCGCGACAGCGGATAGTCGAGTAAATATTTCACCCAAGGGCATGGATTCTTTTCGGGTGRTCAGTAATAAGAAAGTGGCCTGGTTAAATGTAACGGGCAGTGGCAATGAAACATCTGCTCATGTGCAAGAAAACCCAAGAATGACCATTCTATTTACTGCCTTTGAAGGCAAGCCGATGATATTTAGGCTTTATGGTAACGCCGAGGTTATTCATAGAAATGATGCTAAGTGGAATGAACTTTATGCCTTGTTTGATGAGCAGCCAGGTGCACGTCAAATATTTGAGTTGAGTGTAGATCTTGTGCAGACCTCATGTGGTATGGCCGTGCCTTATTATGATTATGTGGGGGAACGTGAGCAGCTAACTAATTGGGCGGTTAAGCAAGGTGAACAGGGAATAAAAGATTATTGGCAAGAAAAAAACCAAGTAAGCATAGATGATTTAGCCACTAATATAATTGAAAAAAACATCTGAAGGTTAAGAACAACCAAACTCAAGGTGACGATTTTTTTACAATAAACGTATTAACTGTTCGCGCTAGCCGATGCTGCTGTATTGAGCAATTGCACGCTTAAAAAATTATAGATAGATTGAGCACAATCTCGACTGAAGGTTTTAAACGTAAGCGAACTGTTAGTGGTATTGATTTTAATTGTTCGGTGACCGAGGAACGATTTACGTTGAATATCAGTAATGCTATCTAAGGGAACGGTTTTGAAAATATCACCAAATTCACCGTAATGGAAAAAGGCAACACGCTCATCAGTTATGATTAATGATCCGGTGTAATGCGTATCGTCACCTGTGCCTAAATGATTACCAATATAGCCATTAACGAAAATTTCGAGCTTTTCATTTGTTTTGAGATGTAATTTCTCAAATCTATCAACGTGTTCCGATTCAGTTTCCACCGTATATATCTCTAATAATTAGGATTTAATTCAACTGGAGTATTTCTGATTTTTATGTATTTGTAAATCCCTTGATGATGCTTTAAAAAATATTAGATATATTGTTCGTTTCTTGTAAACTAGATAACCATAGAATGGTTTCTTTTAATTCACCTGCTTAGCGTGCTTATCTCTAAACCTTATTAAGACGATTATATATTTATGATGATGTTAGATATTTCAATTGTTGAACAATATTGTTGTCTTATTTACGACAAAAAAGTGATATTTGAAGCATCAATTTCGACTGCAGTAAAAGGTGTGGGCGAACAAAAAAATAGCAGCCAAACGCCAACCGGCATGCATCAAATTCGAGCATGCATAGGTGCTGGACAAGCTGAAAACACTGTTTTTGTGGGACGACGTCCTACCGGTGAAATCTACACTGAAGCGCTAGACCACCAATTCCCTGAGCGGGACTGGATTCTAACGCGAATATTATGGTTAAGCGGCTTGGAACTGGGCAAAAACCGATTGGGAAATGTTGATACAATGCAACGCTATATTTATATCCATGGTTGTCCCGACAGTTTACCGATGGGCATGCCGTTATCGCATGGATGTATTCGTCTGCAAAATAAGGATCTTTTGGCATTGTTTGATTTGGTCAAACCGGGCACAAAAGTTTGGATTCATGAATAAGGTGATGATTTATGACATTAGGCCCGTTAATGGTCGACTTGGTAGGGTTGGAGTTAAGCCAGCAAGAACGTGAAGTTTTGCAGCACCCTTTAGTTGGCGGTGTCATTCTATTCACACGTAATTACGAATCTCCAGAACAAGTTTCAGCACTCACTGACAGCATCAGAGCATTACGTGATCCGCATTTAATTATTTCGGTGGATCATGAAGGCGGCCGTGTTCAACGTTTCCGTAAGGGCTTTACCCGATTACCACCTGTTGGTGCGTTGGGCAGACAATATATGCAGCATCCCAAACAAACTTTGGAGCGAGCTGAAATAACGGGCTGGTTAATGGCGGCAGAATTACGTGCTGTTGGTGTTGATTTTAGTTTTGCTCCGGTATTGGATTTGGATTACGGCGTAAGTGACATCATTGGTGATCGTTCTTTTCATCGAGACCCGGAAGCGGTCACTGCTATGGCGCGTGCTTATATTTCAGGAATGAAACGAGCGTGGATGCCGGCGGTGGGTAAACATTTTCCTGGACATGGTGCCGTAGAAGTCGACTCCCATCTTGGTTTGCCTGTGGATTYKCGCCATTTTGAAGATATGATCCAAGCGGATATGCTGCCTTTTAAACAGCTGTGTAATTCTGGCTTGGATGGCATAATGCCCGCGCATATCGTTTATGAAAAAAGTGATAGCTTGCCGGCAGGTTTTTCGCCTTTTTGGATTAAAGAAATTCTACGAGATCGCTTAGGTTTCCAAGGCGTGGTATTGAGCGATGATCTTAGTATGGAAGGTGCTGCAGTGATGGGCGACAGCCTAGCCAGGACAGAAGCTGCTTTATCCGCTGGCTGCGATATGGTTTTAGTGTGTAATAAACCCGATAGTGTCATTGAAGTGATCGATGGTCTGAAAATAGATGATGATCCGGTGAGACATATGCGTTTGATTCGATTGCATGGTCGACATGCAATGAAACGAGAAGAATTATTAGCCAGTCAGGAATGGAAAGCTGCAGCAAAAACAGTGTTGAGTTATGCACCTGATCCGGAATTGGAGTTAGATTTAGCATGAAAACGTTAATACAGACATGGCTAGTCGTTTTTAGCCTACTTTTTTATATTCCGCTGGTTGTGGCTGACGATGCCGACAGCAATAATGCGGCAGTTCAGGATATACCTGAATTCTTAATATCGCCACGTGCCACGATGCGAACATTTTTGACTGCCATGAAAGCGGTATCTTCAGGTGAACAGCAACAAATAACACTCGCTATCTCGACCTTGGATTTATCCGACACGGCCGCGTTGATCCGTAACAGTAAAGGCCGAGAGTTGGCCCTGTCTTTATCATCGGTTATAGAACGTAGTAAAGAGGTAGATTTATCTGCCATTAACTCGGAGCCCGTTGGCGGAAAATATATTTTTGGTCGTTACTCTCAAGGCAATGTTGAAATTGTAAAACAAGCAGATGGTCGTTGGTTATTCAGTAAAAATACGCTGGTGGCATTGCCGGCTATTTTGGAAGGTTTATTAGCAAAGCCAGCAAGATTCGGCGCTAAAGAACCACAAAGCGCCTTACCGTTATCTATCAAAATTCGTTCAAACATGCCTGAGGTATTAAAACAGGGTTTTATACTGGAATATTGGCAATGGATAGGTATCTTTTTGGTTGTGGTTGTGGCCTTCATCGCTGACAAAGTGTTAGCTTGGTTTTTAGTTCGAAATATCACTCACTGGCAACAACGTCACCCCGCATTTGAAGGCTTGGATAATACGGTTTTAAGACCACTTGGTTTAATGGCGATGGCCATAATTTGGTGGTTAGGTTTAGGTTTGTTTGGCCTACCTGATACGGCATTAATCATTTTATCGGTGGCAGTGAAGCTACTGGTAAGCCTATCAGCCGTATGGAGCGCCTTCAGACTGGTTGACATTTTTGATGCCTTATTAACAAAAAAAGCACACGCGACAGAGAATAAGTTTGACGATTTATTGGTGCCGATGATCAGCAAAAGTCTGAAAGTATTTATATTGGTTATTGGTGTTATCTTTTCTGCCGATAATTTAAATATCGATGTGACCAGCTTGTTAGCGGGTCTTGGCTTGGGTGGTTTGGCCTTTGCATTAGCAGCAAGAGATTTATTAGGTAACTTCTTCGGTTCATTGACCGTATTACTTGATCGACCCTTTCAAATTGGCGACTGGGTGGTGATAGGCGATGTCGAAGGGTCCGTTGAAGAAGTGGGCTTTAGAAGTACACGCATTCGTACGTTTTATAATTCTTTAATTACCTTGCCGAACGCAGCGTTGACCACTACTACCATCGATAATATGGGGGCTCGTCGTTTTCGTCGAATGAAAACCATGCTCGGACTAACCTACGATACGCCGCCAGAAAAGATTGACGCGTTTTGTGAAGGTATACGTGCCCTCGTGCAATTACATCCCTATATGCGAAAAGATTATTATCAGGTTTACTTTAATCAATACAATGCGGCTTCATTAGATATTTTGGTTTATGTGTTTTGGGAAACACCGGACTGGAATACTGAGTTACGTGAGCGTCACCGCTTTTTGTTAGACATATTACGTTTAGCAAAACAGCTGGATGTTGAGTTCGCTTATCCGACCCAGACCTTATATGTCAAACAAGAGGAGGCAACATCGCCAGCGCCAACGAACTTTGCGCCAGCCATGTCGGAAGCGGATGCGTTAGCGATGGGTCAGAAACACGCTGAAGCGATTGTTGATGCAACCTTGGGTAAGGGTGTAAAACCTGAACCAGTCCGTTTTCCTTAAGTMGGAAAACACGTGAKTTTTACCTGYTGTGAGTTAAATTAGTATTTATGTCTGCTGAGTTTGTCCATTTACATCTACACACTGATTATTCCTTAGTTGATGGTTTAGTKCGTATAAAACCCTTGATTAAAGCGACSGCAGSTGCAGGAATGCCTGCYRTTGCGATTACTGATCAACACAACTTTTTTGCGGCGGTTAAGTTATAYACTGCAGCYGAACAAGCAGGCATCAAACCAATTCTAGGTGCTGATCTGCGTTTACGTGATCCTGATGATCCGAAAAAAAKCAGTCGTTTTGTWTTGCTGTGTCAGGATAAGGTCGGTTACCTCAATATGTCGCGTTTATTATCACGCGCCTATATTGAAGGTCAGCACTTGGGTGTGCCGATGTTGGAATTAGACTGGCTTGATGGTCAGACCGATGGCTTGATCTGTCTCAGCGGTGGCCGCACCGGCATATTGGGTAAAGCGCTACTTAATAATCAAGTCGAAGAAGTTGAAACAATCGTTACGCATTGGCAAGGCTTGTTTCCCGATCGATTATATTTGGAGCTTATCCGTACCGGACGAGAGGATGAAGAGCGTTATATTCATGCCGCCATTGAGGTGGCTCTGAAACATGACCTGCCGGTCGTAGCGACCAATGATGTGCGCTTTCTAGATGCCGAAGAGTTCGAAGCCCACGAAGCCAAAGTATGTATTCACGAAGGGCGATTATTGGATGATCCGCGCCGGCCACGTAATTACTCGG
>NVRG01000077.1 GCA_002400805.1 Gammaproteobacteria bacterium | reverse complement strand
TGAGAGAGCTTTTTCTGCATGGCAATCATGGCTGCCATGACGCCAACTTGTTTCTGCTGACTTTCTTCGGCACTTATTTTTAGATCACCTTGCGCGATACGCTCAGCGATCCCTTGCACTTTAACCGGATCGGCTCCCAGTTGTAGGAAAACACTGCGTGCTACCCACCAAGCAACGGCGATGACTAAGATGATGGTGATTGTGGCGATGATAGTAATCAAGCTTTGTATTTTGCCAACAGCTGCCAGTGCTTCAGCTTCATCAATCTCAGCCAGAAGCACCCAACTCAGATCTTGGATCGCTAATGGAGCATAGGCAGACAAGACAGATATGTCACGGTAGTCTGGAAAAATTTCAACATGAGTGTCACCAGCCAAGGCTTTACGTACACCGTGAGTATCAATGGTCTTCGCTAACAAGGTATTTTCTTTATCGAAACGGGATTGGGATCGCATCAATTTATCGCTGCCCACTAGATAGGTTTCTCCGGACTCACCTAGGCCAGCACGAGTTTGCATTAACGAATTGATTTTCCCTACTGGCATTTGGAACACGAGTACCCCAATAAGACGGTCTGTTTCTGGAGCAAATATTGGTGCGGCAATAAATGAAGCAGGTGCTTCATAAGAAGGGGTATAGGCGGCAAAATCGATCAAACGTGCTGCATGCTTATCTTTTGTATTGGCGACGGCCTTGAAGACCTGAGCAAAGTTAGTGTCTTTGTAAGGTCCGGTGATCAGGCTGGTGGCATAATCCAGTTCCTTGAACACCGAGTACACAATGTGCCCGCTATCAGGATCAATGAGAAAAATATCGTAGTAACCAAACTTATCTAAGTAGTTTTTAATGATTGGGTGATAGATGGCATGAGTGTCACTATAAACACTACCATCGCGGGCCTTATCAAGATTATGTTTGTTACCCAAAGGATTGTCGTTATTAGCAATATAATTGTATTGACTGATAATAACTGAGTCTTCCGTGGGTACTAGAGAAAGGGCATTAGCATTCTTTCCGGTCTGGGACTGATATTCGACRCCGAAKGTATTAGTATAAAAATTAGTYAGTTCGCTACGATAGTTTTGTAACTGCCTYGGGCTGACAGATAACTCATCGGCCAGCATATGAAAGTCACGCTTGAATTCCTTCATGGCTTCAACGATGGTCTGACYTTCCGAGAAGGTCAGTACCTGATCGCGTATCTGGCCAAAGTAGTCCTCCACCTGCGTTTTTTTGACCGTACGTAATGATTCCATTTGATTGAAGGCCTGTTGTTGCAAGGCCTTACTTGAGGTGTTCAACAATAAGAGACCCGCAACTAACAAAGGAATAATGCCAACGGCCAGCATGGAAATGATAAGTTTTGTTTTTAAGGTCATTTTTATATTCATGATATTTCCTTTCTTATCGAGGTATTGCTTATGTTTTAATCGGTTCTGCTCCTGAGGTATTGAAAGCAGCACGTTGAACTAATGCAGGCACGTCTATGATCATCGCAACTTCACCCGTACCCAATATGGTGGCGCCACTGATGCCTTTAAGTTGCTTAAAGACATCTCCTAGTGGTTTGATCACTGTTTGGTATTCACCCAATAATTCGTTGACAATGAAACCAGCTTTTTGGTTGGCATATTTGGTCACAATAATATTTTCTTTATGCGCTTTTTTATCATTATGACTATCAGCCTCATTGAACAATTCACCTAGTCGTATATACGGTAATATTTCACCACGCAGATTGATAAATTGACTATCTATATACGTACTGTTGTCAGCCGAATATTCGAGGCACTCATCGACCATATCCAGCGGTATGACATAGGTATGTTGACCAACACGAGTTAGAAAACCATCAATAATGGCTAAGGTCAGTGGTAGGCGAATACTGAATTTAGTCCCGACTCCTGGTTGGCTTTCAACATCCACCTGACCTCGTAAGGCATCAATGTTCTGTTTCACCACATCCATACCCACACCACGACCAGATATATCAGTGACTGCATCAGCAGTAGAAAAACCAGGTTCGAAAATTAGTTTGTGTATTTCCTTATCAGTCAGGTCATGATCATCTTTGATGAGTCCTTGTTCTAGGGCTTTGCTCAGTATTTTTTCTTTTGGTAAGCCGTTGCCATCGTCACTGATGGTGATGACGATACTACCGGAATCATGAAAGGCATTGAGTTCTACGGTACCTTTCACATACTTGCCTTTTTCACGACGTTGTTCAGGCGTTTCGATGCCATGATCGATAGAATTTCTAACCAGATGCATCAGTGGATCGGCAATTTTGTCGATCACGATTTTATCCAGCTCGGTATCACCACCTTTGATAATTAAATCGATCTCCTTGCCAGTGCTACGGCTGACTTCCCGAACAACTCGGCGGAAACGGTTGAACGTGGCGCCAATCTCAACCATACGCAGGTTTAATGCCGTATCACGTATTTCCTCTACCAGATAAGATAAGGCAGTGGTGGTTTCAACCATGTCTTCCTCGCCTGTCTGTCGGGCGGTGACTTCGGTATTGGCACTGGCGATCACCAGTTCACCCACCAAGTTAATCAGTTCTGAGAGTTTGTCTGCACTGACACGGATGGACAGTTTTTCTTCTGCTTTTTTGGCTGTTACCTGCTGTTGCTGAGCCAGTGCCGTTTGAACAACTTCTGTTTCGACTATCCCTTGTTCAACAATGACTTCGCCTAAGGGGGGGACATTGTCCTTTTGCCCATCATCTTGCTGACGACTTTCATCTTGTACCATCAGTGCTTCTTCGAGTTCACGCTGAGTTAAGGCACCGGTCAGCGTCAGGATGTCACCAATACGAAAATCTTCTTCAGGCAATGATTTTATTAATTCAATATATCGGTCGATATGACTATGCGGTGGGAGAATATGGATAACACAATCTTCTTGGACAAACTCAAAAACATTTTCGATATCTTCTTTACTCGCCTCACTTTTCAGAGCGATTTCAAATCCAAGGTAACAACTTTCAGCATCCATTTCCGTTAAAGGCGGCAAATCATCATAGACAACAGTCAAGGTGATGATGTCTCCGACCGTTTGCAGGTAACGCATGAATGAGTGAGGATCCATACCCATCCTTAGTACATCAGCACCAAATCGCAGCGAGATATGCCAATTATCACTGGCAACTTGCTTGGCGCTATCAATATTATTGTCGCTAACCGTTTTTACTTCATTCGTAGGTAATTCATCTGTTTCTTGATTGCCCAGATATTTACCTAATTCATCATATAACTTGACCCCATTTGATTTGTCTTCGTCAGATAATGTGAGCTCATTAATTGCGTTATCAGATAATAATAATATGTGGTCACGGCAGCTCAGAAAAAGGCTGGTTAGATCATCGGTTAATTTTATTTCACCATCTCGGAATCGCCCCATGACGCTTTCTGTCTGGTGGGTAAAAGTAATAACGTCATCGAAGCCAAATAAACCTGCGGCACCTTTGATCGTATGAACCGCCCGGAATAATTCGTTAACAAGATCATCGTTATCTGGCTCTGCTTCAAGTTGTAAAAGAATATCTTCTACACTACCCAACAATTCATGTGATTCCTCTACGAAAGCCTGTAGTCCCGGATCCATATCCATTGTTACGCTCCTTCCTTCGTGGCATTGCCGCTTGTCGCCGGAGCAAGCCAGTCTTGTAGTTGGTACAGAGCAAGCAAGTCGCATATTTCTTCATTACAACCAGATAATTGCAGGTGTCGCTCTTCTTGCAGTGCCTTACGGTTGAATTGCAATAAAAGCTGAATACCGGCGGAATCAATTTCGTTGACTGCTGACATGTCCACTTCAAATTCTTTAAAATTTTCTACGAACTCCAGCATGCTTTCTTTGAATTCTGCTGCGTTATATATATTCAAGTCGCCGTCAACTTTAAGACGGCAACGACCGCTACGTTTATTTGAGCCTTTTAGCTTAGTAAGCTTCATCGCAGTCTATGATTAACCTCATGGCATGACTAATTTGGACACGGCATCAAGCAATTTTGGCGCTTGGAAAGGTTTAACGATCCATGCCTTGGCACCGGCAGCTTTACCTTCTGCCATTTTGCTTTGTTCGGATTCAGTGGTGAGCATACAAATGGGGACAAACCTATGTTCAGGCAGTTTTTTAACTTCTTTTACAAAAGTAATGCCATCCATGTTGGGCATATTAACGTCACTAATAATGAGATGGATTTTCTCGCCGACAACTTTATTCAGTGCATCTTGGCCATCACATGCTTCAATAACATTGTATCCAGCGCCTCTGAGCGCGGTACCGACCACAGTGCGAATAGCGGCTGAATCATCAATTATCATAATTGTTTTGCTCATGCTGTAGTCCTCAGAAAAAATTCACGTCGCCTTCTTCCACTTCAGATTCGCTCGCCTTTTCACCGGTCAATGTCCGATAGTTTTGACGTTCATCTGCGGTGGTATATTTTTGTTGGAAGTCCTGAGTCCACATACTGGTATCAATAGGTGTTGAGCATTCATCATTAAGCCAGGTATCTTTTGCCGCCGTTAACTTTTCGGTGAATAGCGTCATATTATCTTTAACATGTCCCATGATTTGTCCAATTCGATCTTGAAACTGGAGTGCATTTAAGGCTTCGAATGTTTGTTCACGAATTTTATCACTGGTATCTATCAACAGCTGGGAAGACTCTTTAGCAGCATGTACTGACATTTCATGTTGTATGATGACTTTTTCAATGATTAACTCTGCGTTATGGACCAGTTCTTCTTCATTTTTTGCTGTGGTTTCTGTTGTTTGTAAGGTGGTTGAAATCTTGTTGTGGATAGAGTTGGCTTGTACGATCATTTCGCTACCGATTTCCTCAGCTCTATTAGCGAGTGTACGAACTTCTTCGGCAACAACAGAAAATCCACGACCAGATTCACCTGCACGGGCTGCTTCAATAGCTGCATTGAGTGCTAACAAGTTAGTTTGTTTGGCAATCTCGCCAACATTTCGCGCCATCGACTCAAGTTGTGCCATGAAGGGCTCTAATCCTTGCACCTCTAACAACATGCTTTGCTTCATTTCCATTACCGACGTTAATGAGCCTGATATTGAATTAAGCTTATCTTTTACAGTATGGCTATTTGAATCGATTTGACCTTCGTGATGGGCATCAACTTCAGCTGTATTTTGTTGGGATAGTGTCATGGTTGTTTGCAGCTCATCTACAATGGCGGAAAACATCAGGGTGATTCTGGACATTTCTTCATCCAGCTGTTGATTACAGGTTTCGATTTGCTTTGACCAAAGCAGAAAAGATTGTTGGCACACGTCTTCCAACCCCGTTGTATATTGGTCTTTAGTCTTGTTACTTACTTCATTAAGTAGTTCATTTGCATGTGTCCAGAGCTCTTCATATACCTGTCGGTGTGTACGGGCATTGTAGCTACCGATAGTGATAGCTAAAGCAATGACGCCAGTAGCAAGGATAATCTTGATGAGTAAGGAGGTGTCTGTAAAAAGAAACGAAACAGCAAGCACAGCAATAATGGCTGGACCAAATTTGGTCAAATATTTCTTCGGAGTTAAATCGGATAATTCACGTTTCGTCAACATTTACGACCCCACTTTTCTAGAAAAGGAGATATGTCACACATGAAATGATTTATTTTGCAAGTTACAGACTAATAATAGCACATTTTAATGTTGAAAATAACCGGTGTGAGCTACATGTTGAGGCTGGTCATTTCATGGTAACGACTTGAAAATGGTGGGATTTGCAAGGTTGATTTGAGAGTGTGAAAATGAGTAAAAATACTATCTTTTTAGATGGTTTCCCTTATATTCAGTTGGAGATATATTCCCCAGCGTTGAATGTCATTTTTTTGATGATAAAAAGGTTCAATATAATCGATGATTTAACCGAAGTGGATTTTAGCTTCTAAGTCATTTCTAGAATCCGCATTTCTTAACGCTTCATCCAAACTGATACGACCATCTTTATAAAGATGGGTTAAGGCATCGTCAAAGGTTTGCATGCCATCAGCACCACTGTTAGYCATGGCTTCTTTGATTTCGTTCAAGCTACCTTTTAAGATCAGGCTAGCAATATGGGGCGTATTYAACATCACTTCGATYGCTGCACAGCGTTTGCCGTGCACATCCGGAATTAATCGTTGAGATATCACCGCRCCTAAGTTGGCMGAGATGTCCATGAACAGTTGTTTATGTTGGGCTTGATTGAACATATTGATAATACGTTCCATCGCTTGGTTGGCGTTATTAGCATGCATGGTTGAAATACAAAGGTGACCCGTGTTGGCTAGCTCTAAAGCGGCTTCCATGGTTTCTCTATCGCGGATTTCACCAATTAAAATGACATCTGGCGCTTCCCTCAAACTGGCTCTAAGTGCACTGGCATAGGATTCAGTATCAATTCCCACTTCACGCTGGTTGACGATCGATTTCAGATTCGGGTGTGAAAATTCCACGGGATCTTCAATGGTGAGTATATGGCCGGCACTATTGTGATTACGATGGTTAATCATTGCGGCCAAGCTGGTGGATTTACCCGAACCGGTTCCGCCAACCATTAATAATAGGCCGCGTTTTGCCATGATGAGTTCTAACAGGATCTTAGGTAAATTTAGTTGCTCCGCAGTGGGGATTTCTGAAGGTATTAAACGTAATACCATGCCAACGGATCTACGTTGTGAAAATACGTTTACTCTGAATCGAGCACTGTTATCTGGCAGGCTGATGGCAAAATCGAGATCTTTCGTTTGCTCAAACTCTTCAATTTGAGCCTCAGTCATAATATTGTAGGCCGCTGATTGGGTAAGCTCAGGCGTTAATAAGTAACTGTCCATTTCAATAGCGGTACCGTGAACTTTAGACTTCACCGGTGCGCCGGAAGTAATAAATAAGTCAGAACCATCAATTTCAACCATTTTAACGAGATAGGGCATGATATCGAGT
>NVRG01000076.1 GCA_002400805.1 Gammaproteobacteria bacterium | reverse complement strand
CTTAGGTATCGATCATCAGATTACTGGTGAAATAAAACTGGAATAACAATACGCTAAAATGGAAATTGATGAATCACTAAATGTGTTTGGCGAGCCACTTCAATCATGTAGCGACAATCCACTGACTGGGTTTTTTCGAGATGGCTGCTGCAATACAAATGACAATGATGTCGGCTCGCATACTGTCTGTATAAAAATAACGACTGAATTTCTGGAATATTCTCGTTTTAGGGGCAACGACTTATCTACTGCGGTGCCCGAACATGGTTTCCCCGGATTAAAACCAGGCAATAAATGGTGTTTATGTGCATTACGTTGGTTAGAAGCTTATCAGAATGAAATGGCACCAAAGATTGTATTGGCGAGTACCCATAAACGAGCTATCGATATTATTCCACTGGAATTATTAAAGGAATATGCTGCTGATTTAAATTAGTCATCACATCAATACTCAACCAACTTGGGAATAAGTTCTGGAGGTAATGTCATGCATCTAGACCATACCGTTGTCCCAGCCAAAGATAGTGAGCAAGCTGCTGCGTTTTATGCTGATATTTTAGGCCTTGAAAACTTAGGCCACTACGCGCCTTTTTATGCCGTTGCCGTCGATGACTATCTGAAATTATTATTTATTCACCAAGATAAGATTGATAGCCGCCATTATGCATTTATAGTGACCGAACAAGAGTATTCACAAATTTTCACTCGGGTTAAAGCACACGCTGACATTCCATATGGRGATAGYCCTGGYGATCGACAAAATAGTCAGGTTTATCACTCAGGCAATCGAACCGGGTTTTATTTTGATGATAAAGACGGTCATATCTTGGAAGTGATTAAAACSGARKAMKTTTAAYTRMSYCWCTYNNNNTAATGCCYTTTSRCARGYSGGRCGTTGATATAAATTATCTTTRTAAKWYWGYAARTCAGYMGGCACSGAAAAGTCAAARCGTTGYGCCCATTGTAARGTTTGAGCRATTAATAAATCAGCCATRGTAAATTGCTCRCCGACRACAAACTCTTTATCGGCAACATATTGATTTAGCGCTWTTAGTGATTTMTCAAACTCCCAGTGYGCCGTCTCCAATACYGCTTTAACGCGMTGYTCYTYAGGTAATACAAAACTATGTTTACCGTARGTCCACAAAGGCTGYTCTAAATCWGATAAWACAAAGAAGCARATYTCATCATAATAYGCWCGYAAAGCGATATCATCYGYTGGCATCAGCTGTTTTTYAGGTACACAAGCCGCAATRTAATTWAGRATKGCRGCACTTTCATTAACGATAAGYTCACCRTCAATTARRGAWGGTACTTTGCCTTGAAARTTRAGCTGTTTRTACGARTCMGTTTGGSTGCCGCCCTCTTCGCTGCGACCGATATCGACCGCCTTATATTCAAAAGGAAGCCCTGATTCTTCTAAAGCCCATAAGGTTCTGAACGATCTCGTTTGACCACTACCATAAAGTGTAATCATCACAAATTCCTTTGTTAATATTTACCTCAGTTTAACGAAATACCAACATCGTTTATAGAGCGAAACCTGTATCATAGTGCTCTAATATTTTGAGTGAGTTTTATAATGAAAGTTTGTGGTGTTGAATTAAAAGCCAATGATGCAATTATCAGCCTTATGTCGTTGGAAAATGGCTTATATAGCCTGCTTGATTGCCGGGTTAAGAAACTATCCATTAATGATGCGAGTGACGGCGAACAATTGAAGAAATTTCAATTCGACTTTGGCAAACTCATGACTGATTACCAAATTGAACATGCTGTCATTCGTGAACGCATGACAAAAGGTAAGTTTGCCGGCGGTGCCGCTGGTTTCAAACTTGAGGCCGCGATTCAATTGGCTGATGGCATCAGTGTTTCTTTACTGTCCCCATCGAAAGCAAAAGAGATTATAAAGAACAGTCAGGTTGTGATGAATTTTGAAGATACCGGTTTAAAGCAATTCCAAGAACAAGCTTTTCTGACGGCCTTTGCATACTTAGAAAGTCTGTAGAGATAAGCTAAGGCCTTGTCGCTTGATGTTATTGATAGATCCTGACCGGTTTATGCGTTAAATATTTCATCCTATGAACTGTCCAGTTTTGCCCATCTTCGCTGCACATGCCATAACGAAATGATGGCAAAAACGCTGGTGAGTGATAACGTAAATCGCTATACCAAACACACGTTTGTCCCGCCACCTTATTATGCTGGTAATAGATCGGGTAAACAGCAAAATCTCGAAATGCCCTAAACGACTCATGATTCCATACCCGATTAGCGTCATCTCTTATGTCGATCTGTTTAGGTGTGAGCGCATAGTCCACCCATAGCAACGTTGATGTCCGTTGAAAATGGTCTTGATAGCGTTTTTTGCCCACAAGATTACTTATCAGTGGAACAAGTGGATCATCAGCTAAACGCAAGTACGCATGAGCGATGTGTTCTTTATTTTCCCTGATAACGTGCCAATAAAAAGGCGAAAATGGTTGAGGGAGTATCGAAATAGTGGATGTTTTATCTACTAAGCTTGATCTGATTTCTTGGTATGCAATAAGTTTTATTTGATATACCAAAAATAGATAACTTATCGGCAACAATAATATAAAAAGTGCTATTTTTTTATGCGGCCAAAAATACATGCATAAAAATGTAATGACTACGACAATTGTAAAATAGCCATCAACTATAAACAGTAGGTTCCAACTTATGCGGTAGTCACTTAATGGTGAAAACCACTGAGTCCCATACGTGGTCAAGCTATCTAGCATTGAATGTGACAACACCCCGAGAATGCATATCCAAAATACAAGTTGTTGAACCTGCTTTAAACGGTTCGATAGCATCCAAAGTTTAGTGAGTAACAAAGCCCAAAGTGGCGCTAATAATAGCGAGTGGGTTTCAGCTCGGTGCCAATAGGCCAGAAATTCCAGCGGATTCCAAAGAAACAGTAGGTAATCGATATCGGGAAAAATGGCTGCAATGCCCCCGATCAGTGCTCGCTGATAAAAGCTTAAATTTGAATGGGCACTATTATTTGTAGAGTGGCTAGGAATTTGAGCAACACATGCGCCGATGAGAACATGACTGACGAGATCCATTGCTTATTTTGTCTCAGGGAAATTTGTTTGATTTTTTGAAGCCGGCTTGGCAACGCTGGAACATGAAAATAATTGATGACCTTGATGGATTTTTTTGAGCAGGATTTTTAGTAAGTCTCGCGTTTTGGCATGTTGCTCACTGTTATCAAACAGAAACAGGCTAAAACTAGCAAGATAAGATGATGTCACGGCAACTTCGTCGACGATGCGTTTAAAGCCGGTATTTTTCCTGTCGGCTACTTCCATAAACCATTGTACGGTTCGACTGATTCGAGTTATCCCATGTGCCTGTAGATGAAAGTGGCCGGGCTCTAGTTTGTATGCAAGGATCTCGCGTACAAGTGGCTTGTAGGATGCCAAAGATTCAAACCAGACCATAATGCATTCGAATAATTTGTCATCAGTTGGCAAATTTCGATACTGTTCAGTTGACGCTAAGTTCAACATAGCATCATCGGCGCGGCTAAAAAGCGCTTCGGCCATATCGTCTTTAGAGCGGTAGAACTGTTTTATATCGCTCAAAGAACAATCAAGCAGAGCTACTAACTCATTTAAACTAAAAGCTTCCCATGAACTTTCCTGTGCGAGAACGAGTGCTTGTTCAAGGATTGCATCAGGGCTTAACGCATTATTCGTCATAATCCACACCTGAAGGGAGACACTATTAATTATAGTTGAGAATCTAGCCTTGAGTCTTGATTTATTATGAGTTCAATTGCTTGTTATGACAACGATATAGTCGCCATCTTACTGTCACTCGATACGTTCAAAGAAAGCAGCTACATCATCGATATCTTGCGTGATCGGCATAGCCGGTAGGCTACGTAAAAACTGCTTACCATATGGCTTGGTTAAAAAACGTGGATCACACAAAACTAATACTCCATAGTCCGTATTATCTCGAATCAAACGTCCGATGCCTTGCTTGAGTTGAATCACAGCAGCAGGAATCTGAATAGTGGTAAAGGGATTGCCACCCCGGGATTTTAAAGATTCTATACGGGCTTGCAGCACTGGGTCACCCGGTGAGGCAAATGGGATTTTATCAATCAGTACGCAGGATAATGCTTCACCGCGAACATCAACGCCTTCCCAAAAGCTGTTGGTGCCCAATAAAACGGCGTTGCCATGAGTACGAAACTCTTCCAGTAAATTAGATTTAGATGCGCTGCCTTGTACCATTAATGGATAATCTGAATCTTCCATTGCATCAGCGACAGCATGCATCGCTTTATAGCTGGTAAATAATAGAAATGTGCGGCCCTTACTATGAGCAATCACACCTTTAGCAATCTTAGTAATGTGTTCGTTATAGTCTTCATGATTGGGGGCAACCGGTATATTGGGCATATACAGCAGGCTTTGTTTTCTATAGTCAAAAGGACTAGGCCATATCGCAGTTTCAGCATCCTCAATACCCAGTTGGTGACTGAAATTGTTAAACTTGCCTGCTACCGTCATGGTGGCTGAGGTAAAGACCCAAGCAGTGGGTTTTTCGTCCATCCATTTATGAAAATAACTGCTAACTTCAAATGGCGTAGCATTAAAAACAAAACCGGAATGACGAATATCTGCCCATAAAATTAAATTGTCATCCGGATCATCGCTACTGAAAATATCTAAACTATCGATAATATCCTGACTGCGAATACTGCATTGTTCTAAGCCTTTACCTCGTTCTGCTGCCAGTTCGAGTTGTGCAGATAACTCTTCTATAGAATTTAACAAACCATCCAGTTTTGGTTTTACACCAAGTTTTCCAGATAGGTTATTCCACGGTGTGCGTTGTTCATTTTCACCCAAGGCAATTCGCAAGGAATGTAATGATGCTTCCGCTTTATCAGCCATATCACGAATGATAGCCATATCAGCGGCATCTTCTTCCATCTCACGAATGCTATCTCGACAGAGTTCTTGAATTTGATGACTACTGATACGATTACCCAAAAACTGGCTGGCAATGGCAGGAAGTTGATGAGCTTCATCTATAATAAAGGCATCGGCAGAAGGTAAAACCTCACCCTGCCCTGAGGCCTTTAAAGCCAAGTCTGACATCAATAAATGATGGTTTATCACCACAATATCGGCTTCTTGAGCTTTTTTTCGTGCTTCTACGATAAAACATTCCGAATAATCAGGACATTCTTGGCCAAGGCAATTATCAATGGTAGAGGTTACTTTTGGCCATAATGACGTCCCCTCTTCCAAAAGATCCGTCTCTGACAAATCACCCGTACGTGTTGTTGCTGACCAGTCTCGTAGGTCATGCAGAACTTCAAATTGATGTTTATTAACAGGATCATGTTCAGCCAAGGTCAGCCGGTGATGACATAAATAATTGCTGCGTCCTTTTAATAAGGCGGCACGAAATGGCGTGGCTAAAGCTTTTCTTAATGTGGGTAAATCACGATTAAACAATTGATCTTGCAGGTTTTTGGTGCCGGTAGAAATAAAGACTTTCTGCCCTGAAAGGATTGCTGGTGCTAAGTAAGCAAAGGTTTTACCTGTTCCGGTACCCGCTTCAGCAATTAATAAAGAACTATCCGCCAAGGTAGATTGAATTGTTTCGGCCATTTCTAACTGTTGCTGACGCGGTGTATATCCATCAATATGTCGCGATAATAATCCACCTTCAGCAAAGATGTGTTGCATCTCGTCCTGCATCTATTTACATTCCTATTCGTACATTTAGAGCCCAAACAACGAGGCTACCACTAAGAAAAAAACCGATTAATGAAAATAAGGCTTTGCGTTTGTAACGCTGAATCAGTTTAACCTCTGGCTCAGTCGATAAAATAAAAGTCTGATCATTATGTGGGCTTTGCCTTAATACGCTGAGTTGTTCCAATTTTTCTTGATGACCATGTTGCTGTTTAATTTGTCGTTGTGCATCGGTTCGTGCCTGCTCCCATTCCTGAGGACTGATCTCACCATTTCGATCGTCATCATAACGATCAAGCAACTGATTTGGATCGGTGTTTTTCCATTGTCGTAATAGATGACTGACTTGTTCACGAAATTTGTGATGTTGAACATTAGCGACTGTTTTAAAGAGGCCAATTCCATATAAGGGATAATTTTCTAAAATCAATTCTTCGCTAAAACGACGTGGCGGCACAATATCATGTTTATACCAAGTTCGCTTATTGTCAGTAAACACATCAGCTCCATCCGGATCAATCACACAACGGCCTGTTTCATCTTCTAAAAAAAATAATTCCTCACTGGTTTGTTGCCTGACCATCCGCCAATGCGTTCTTCTTCTTTTGCCAAGACCGGTACTTACTTTTTCTTCAATTTTGTAACGAAACCAGACGCAAACTGTACTGGTTAATGGTGAAATGGTCACGGGGCCATCCATCATGCGTGCCTTACCAATTAGCTCAACATAACCTTGGGCGGCTGAACGAATTTTGGCTGTGGGAATATTTTCGATCAATCTAGCACTATGGTAACGGTGATACATATGTCGAAATGCCCATAGCGAAATGAGCGATACCACAATACAGCCAAGCCAGAATTCAGCAGCATCAAGCTGTAATAACTCTGCTTCGAATGAAGCGATGATTTCTTGCATGAACTAATTGAATAATTGGCGAATATTTACATCCGCGGTTTCTTCATCACTAAACTCTAATAAGCTGTGCGCTTTGAAGTTAAACATTCGAGCGATAAATACATCAGGAAATTGTTCGATGCGAACATTATTATTGTTAACACTTTCATTATAGAACTCACGACGATCTGCAATCTCATTTTCTAAACTGGTGATGCGTGCTTGTAGATGTTGAAAGGTTTCATCTGCTTTAAGATCTGGATACGCTTCAGCGACAGCAAACAAACTGCCCAATCCAAGTCGTAATGCCCCTTCTGCCTGACCTAAGGCAGGTATGT
>NVRG01000075.1 GCA_002400805.1 Gammaproteobacteria bacterium | reverse complement strand
GCGCAATTCTTTGTAAATCTTGAGCAATAACACCAACACCTGTATCTTTTGGCATTCCTGCTTTCCCATTATATGTAAACCAAACAGGGGTTATTTCTAAAACATCAGACAAACCTCCTTTGTATGGTTTAATATTTTCTTTCAATCTTCTATCTGAAGCAACAGTCCATGTACTTGTAGTTGGTTTGGCAGCACTATTTGCACTTAATTGTAATTGATATGCAGGCGTTTGTGTACCTAAACCAACATTTCCTGTTGTATTTTTCACATGTAACTTAAAGCCATCCGGATTTTTTTGGCTTATCGTGCCGGTACTAGCTCGTAAGCCACCAGTAAATAACCGAACATCCGCTTTATTGTTTTCAAGTTTAAATTGTTCTAATTGAAAAATGGTATTAGGTCTTAAGCTCATTCGAGTGCCATCATTAAACTCAAGCACCACAAAGCTCTTTTCTCCGGTTGTCAGGGTGTCACCTTCATAAATCTTGCTATCGCTAGATAACACTCGTATTTCACCACGTAAGCTCTCAGCCATCGTGATACCACGAGCAAATACCGTTTGGCCTATTTCTGTTTCAGCCTGAACCGACATCACACTGAAACTAAATATAAGTATGATGAAAAGTCGGTTCAACATCGTCATTTAAAACCTGACTAGCAAATTAACATGAAACTTGGCATTGCCCGAGTCCGCAACGGTATCTTTTAAATGCTCCGCTTCATTAATGACGTAGCCATAATCGATAGCGAGATTAATGTGTTTTTCCCAGTTCCACCGTGTTCCCAATCCTACGCTCATAATGCTGTCACTGCTTTCTTCACCGGGCAGTGCTGATTCGCGATCCATATAGCCATAATCAATAAAAGCAAGAAGCCGTAAATCTTTGCTTATCGGCAATGGTGGCGACCACACTTCTGCTGTTAACCTTAGACCACTGTCTCCGCTAACCGCACGCTCTTCAAAACCTCGTACCGAACGCATACCTCCGAGACCGAATTGCTCGCCAGGGATAAGTGGATCATGACTTAGTTGCGCTTCTACTATGCCCCGTAACAACCATTCTTTCGGCAAAAAATAATTGATATAACCGTTTACATTCCAACGCTGCCAATCTGCATCGGCATCCGCTCGGTTAGCCACATATTCCGCATCACTATTTTTACCGCCTGCGCCGGTATTAACATTAAAAGAAGCCGACATGCCAGCCCTCAACTTTTCAGTTTTATAGAGCCCAGTATAAGTCAAACTTAAAGGACGACTTCTGACATCTGATGATAAGTTCACACCTGAAAATACGGCATCGTTCACGAACAATTTATCCATTAACCCTACATTGATTTCATGAGAATAATTGCCCCTACCTAAAAGGATATGATTAATGTTAACGCCGATAAACTGGCCAGCGCCACTGATATCTAACGAATTAATCGTGCCGCTATCTACATCTGAATGAGAATAAAACACACTGATCTGGCTAGCCCAATCATAGATAGGTAGCGAATAACTCAAACCATATTGCTTTACATCTTCGGGATGTAATTGCGATGTTGTATAACTGGCAGTAAATACATCATCACGACCCAATAAATTTGTATGCTGGCCACCACCCGTCAGCCGCACACGCCCGGTTTGTTCTGTGCCGATATTATTAACGCCAAAAAAGCCAAAATAAGGCCGACGATCTTTGACTTTGATATCTGCATCAACAGTATCAGGGAGCCGTCCCTTCTTAATATTRATGACATGGTCTCGAGTGGGATGTCGATTTGCCACTGAAAGCTCTCGAGTCACTTCRCGAGTGTTTAATGAGGCGCCGCTGACCATCGACGGTAARCTCGCTAAAATATGYKCATCTGAAAAATATTGATTGCCCGTTACCGTWGCCTTACCTAATTTAAACGCCACGACGGTTAAATTAACCTTGYTTTYRCCCATTGTTTGCGGYGGWAGAACKACTCGATGGAAGGCRTATCCTARWTCAGCATGMGCTTGTTCTAGCGCTTTTGCCGCGGCCAGTARCTCTTCCAAGCCTNNNTGATGANNNCCGAGGAARGGCGCTAAAACMTCGTCRGTCTGTGCTGCTGTTAATTGATTATCACCKTCAACRGTGAATGCWAAGACGTCAAAYTCAACBGTAGGAGWMGCGGCCATCACACTATTTTGCSMKAGCAGAAAAGACAGCATAAGCAATAGACYMKTWACTAATCTGTATCGWGGTTTTAATAAYGYCATTGCTATAAGTTTACMCRGYCCCATTAGGTTRRTWWTRTACCATCGCGTTCATTTATAACACTRCATTACATTGATATACTGGCAGTTTWAAAMGTTATAMYTCAACKACGACWTCCWTTGCACAACACRCTCTGMGTCYTTAATAATTATGGTTTTTATCGKATGTGTCAAATTCCAACAAAAATAATTAATATCATTACGTTGATGTTCTTTGGTAGAATTCCAAGCGCATAAATCAAACCGCCAACAATTGCGTCTTCAATAGCCCACAATATAWAGGCTAGACACTAGGCATTAAAATAAGAAAACCGGAAATATTCAATGCTGTTAATGCTCGACAATTACGACTCATTTACCTACAACCTAGTGCAATACTTCGGTGAGCTRGGTGCCGACGTGCATGTGCATCGTAATGACAAAATAACRCTCGARGAAATTGAAGCATTAAACCCGGATAAAATTGTTATTTCWCCYGGTCCATGCACACCGAATGAGGCCGGAATTTCACTMGAWGTCATTAARCATTTTTCAGGYAAGAMACCCATCCTTGGTGTCTGYTTAGGGCATCAATCYATCGGYCAAGCATTTGGTGGTRAYATCGTCCATGCTGGCGARATAATGCAYGGGAARACMTCTYTTATTTACCACAAYAACTCYAGTGTWTTTAAAGGCTTARACAATCCTTTTAAAGCYACACGTTATCATTCKYTRGTCATAGATAAAAAKWCAATTCCYGATTGTTTTGAGATCACGGCATGGACTCAAACAGCTRAKGGTGAAYTAGATGAAATCATGGGCATTCAACATAAAACATTACCTATWGAAGGTGTGCAATTTCAYCCCGAATCTATTCTGACTGAACAMGGTCATGATTTACTCAAAAACTTTCTTGAGCGATAACACGGCAGCGAGATTAACTATGGATTTGCAAACAGCGATTAAGACAGTTATTCAAAAAAAGGATCTGACAAGTCACGATATGCAGACCGTGATGGAAACCATCATGACAGGCAATGCAACACCCGCCCAAATCGGTGGTTTTTTAGTCGGCCTACAGATGAAAGGTGAAACCGTTACTGAAATTGCTGCCGCCGCAAAAGTAATGCGTGATCTTGCTACACCTGTCGACATTATCGGCGACCATATCGTTGATACTTGCGGCACTGGTGGTGATGGCGCCAGTACATTTAATATATCAACGGCCAGTGCCTTCGTAGTATCGGCGGCAGGTGCCACCGTGGCCAAACATGGTAACCGTTCTATTAGCAGTAGTTCGGGTAGTGCTGATGTATTAGAAGCCGCTGGCGTTAATTTAGACATTACACCAGAACAAGTGAAACACTGCATTGAAACAGTAGGTGTTGGCTTCATGTTTGCTCAAAAACATCATGGTGCCATGAAACATGCTATCGGACCTCGTCGTGAAATGGCCGTCAGAACGATCTTTAACCTACTGGGACCATTGACCAATCCTGCCAGAGCTAAGAACCAAGTATTAGGTGTGTTCGACAAGAAATGGGTTGAACCCATGGCGCAAGTACTTAAAGAACTGGGCAGCCAACATGTCTTAGTGGTACATGCTGAGGATGGACTAGATGAAATCAGTATTGGTTCTGATAGTTATGTTGCCGAACTTAATAACGGTGAAATCAACACCTATACAATAAAACCCGAAGACTTTGGTTTACAGCGTAAGGATATTGGCCAACTGGCAGTGAAGGATGCCAAACAAAGTTTGGCGATAATTCAAGCTATTTTTGCTGGCGAACTAGGCCCGGCACGAGATATTGTCAGTTTAAATGCTGGCGCCGCCATCTACGCTGCTGATTTAACAACCTCACTTGCCGAAGGCATCACTCTGGCACAACAACATATTGATAATGGCACAGCACAACAAAAACTCGATGACTTTGTTGCCTGTACTAATGCCTAAATAAATTTAAGAGCACACCATGACCGACACACCTGATATCTTAAAAAAAATCCTACAGCGTAAAACTGAAGAGATTGCCGAACGCAGCAAAACCGTTAGCTTGCAACAGATGAATGAACTCGCTGAGATTGCAGATCCTGTGCGTGGTTTTGTTGATGCTATCGAAGCGAAGATTAATGCTGGTAAATCTGCTGTCATCGCCGAAATAAAAAAAGCATCGCCAAGCAAAGGTCTGTTACGCGAGAATTTCATTCCTGCCGACATAGCAAAAAGCTATGAACAACATGGTGCTGCTTGTTTATCGGTTTTGACCGATAAAGACTTTTTTCAAGGTAACGAACTTTATTTAAAACAAGCACGTGAAGCCTGTGCTTTACCCGTKATWCGTAAGGATTTTATTATTGATCCTTATCAGGTCTATGAAGCAAGAGCTATTGCTGCTGACTGTATTTTATTAATCGTTTCAGCCCTAAATGATGAACAACTGATTGAGTTATCTGATCTTGCCATGCAGCTTGAAATGGATGTCTTAGTGGAAGTGCACAACCTAGAAGAACTAGACCGTGCCTTATTATTAAATTTACCTTTAATCGGTATCAACAATCGTAACTTAAGTACGTTTGAAACCAGCTTAGATACCACGTTAGATTTATTAGCACGTATTCCAGAGAACCATACCGTCATCACAGAAAGTGGTATTCATGCTCCTGCCGACGTGGCATTAATGCGTGAACATAAAGTGAATGGTTTTCTAGTGGGTGAAGCCTTTATGCGCGCCGACGATCCAGGTGCCCAACTGACTAAATTGTTCAGTTAAACTTAATTATTATCACGGTGTTCCTCATCATAGACGATCATCGTTTTGCCATGCGCCCATAAAATCCCCGCATCTTGTAGCGATTTTAATACCCGGCCAGCCATTTCACGTGAACAACCAACCATTCGACTAATTTCTTGGCGAGTTACTTTAATTTGCTTGCCTTCAGGATGTTTCATCGCATCAGGTTGACTGGCTAATTCTTGTAATGCTGATTCTACACGCCCAGCTACATCTAAAAAGGCCAGATCGCTTGCTTTACGATTAGACGCTAACAACCGCTTCGCCAGTTGTTCGGCCAAAATTTGCAATAACGCAGGATAGCAAGCTTTCAATTTATTATTAGCCTGTGATTTAATTTGCGCATAGGTAATTTCTTCAGTACGGCACTCACTGCGTGTACGCACCGTTACACTACGGTCACCGACATCAGAAAAGAGTCCTATCTCACCTAAAAAATCACCTTGATTTAAATAGGCAATGATCAATTCTTCACCTTTTTCATTTTCCATGCTGATGGTGACCGAACCTTCACGAATGTAATAAAGCGTATCAGCAGCGAAACCAGGACGAATGATGGTGGTTTTTGGCGGATACAGCTTACTATGACAACAATGGAAAAAGTCACCCAATCCCTGCTCTATCTCTTTATATCTCAAATAATCCATCACATTCCCTGAAAATTATGCGTTTGCGTACTGAATTATGCACTAAAAAACTGTCGACTAGTGCTGAATATGGCAAAATTAACGTTACTTTTCAATATGTAGGTTAAATTTTAATGAAAGCACGAGTGAAATGGGTCGAAGATGTGATGTTTTTGGGTGAATCAGGAACTGGCCATACTATTGTGATGGATGGACCTGAAGAAATGGGCGGCCATGGTACGGGTATGCGCCCTATGGAGCTGTTACTGCTTGGTTTAGGCGGTTGCACCGCATTTGATGTCGTCACTATGCTTAAAAAATCACGACAGAACATCCTTGACTGTGTCGTAGAAATTGATAGCGAGCGCAGTGAAGAAGTACCAAAGGTATTCACTAAAATTAATGTTCACTACAAAGTCACCGGCAAAGGTTTAAAAGAAGCTCATGTTAAGCGTGCGGTAGAGCTATCMACKGAAAAATACTGTTCTGCCTCTTTAATGCTGGGTAAAACAGCYGAGATCACACACGATTACGAAATCATTGATAGYGAGCAGTAGGGGCTKGMGCCCATCTTAAAAATAATMTGGCAACTGCTTGCCAACATCMAKTWGGAGAATAAAAAATGAAGCGCCCAGCGGCAACCGGTGGCATGCGACATATCGCACTCTTTGTGACTGATCTAGAGGCCTGTGAACACTATTATGTTGATTTATTAGGCATGTCAGTAGAATGGCGCCCAGATAATGACAATGTGTACCTAACATCAGGTAATGATAATTTGGCTCTTCACCGTGCAAGTGAAGACTTTGATACTAGTGGTCCACAAAAACTCGATCATATTGGTTTTATTATCAATACCCTAGAACAAGTCGATGAATGGTTTGAATTTTTACACCATCACGATGTTAAAATAAGACAAGCACCTCGAACCCACCGTGATGGGGCTCGAAGTTTTTATTGTTATGACCCTGCCGGAACAGTTGTGCAGATCATTTTTCATCCACCTATTTCTTAACCAAATAAATGAAAACATATATCTATAAAAGTAGTCGAAAAGACGGCCTCTATCTCTATCTCACTAAAAAAGATGATTTTTCAGCCGTACCGCAAACACTTTATGACTCTATGGGTAAAGAGCCTATATTTGTCATGGAAGTTGAGCTATCTGCTGAAAGGAAATTAGCCAGAGAAGATGTCGACAAAGTGAAAGAAAACTTAGAAACACATGGTTATCACATACAAATGCCGATCCCTGTACAGAATTTAACTACCTTTAAAGAACCGTCAAAATACGTTAATTAGTAATCGCTAATGAAGGGATTCTTTCTCACCTTAAATAGATAGCGCTATCTATTTAAGAAGAATTCACAGT
>NVRG01000074.1 GCA_002400805.1 Gammaproteobacteria bacterium | reverse complement strand
ATGGCCATTATTGATCGCAGGAATAACATCCGTTATTTATTGGCATTTCACTGAGCTACAAGGCCTAGGTGATCTTCGTTTTTATGCCTTTATTCAGTTTTTTCCAATGCTGGCAATCCCAGTAACTTTACTTTGTTTCCATTCACGCTTTAATCTCACCGGTGGCTATTGGATTTTAATTACCTGTTATTTCTTGGCGAAATTATTTGAGCATTTTGATAAAGATATCTATAGTTTCCTAGTATTTACAATTAGCGGTCACTCAATCAAACATATGATTGCTGCTTTAGGTTTATATATTTTGCTTCGTGGCTACGAACAACGGAAACAAATTGAATTAGAAAAGCGTTAAACCTTTTATACGGACATAGATGAATGAATGCAGAAAACAGTAAGGTCGCCGAGTTTTTAACTGATATCCAAGCTATTTCAGTTGAACAGTTTGAAATCATTTCTAAGGTTCGTGATCTGTTTTTGGCGCATGCTACAGAATTAGTCGACGATATTAAATACGGCGGTTTAGTTTTTTTACATGATGGAAAGTTAACGGGCGGCATTTTTCCATACACAGCCCATCTATCTATTGAATTCAGTCACGGCGCTCAACTCGATGATCCTTATTTTGTATTAGAAGGTTCAGGTAAACATCGACGTCATATCAAGCTGCACTCTTTTGATGATATTTCCAACAAACATGTTGACGTTTATATTCAGAACGCGCTCAACAACAAATCAAATTAAAACCTCACAGACGATATAACATTCATGGCAAATATTAGCGCGGGTTTACTCTGGGAAATTTTTAAACATGCTGGTTCGTGGTTAACGAATTTAAACCGTGCCAGTGATCAGCGTAAACAGCAATCTATTGCTGCTCTTAGAAATATCATTCTCGCTGCTAGAGAAACGGCTGTCTATATTCGACAAATGAACGATACATCATCGCGTGATCATGCTGCTGAAAAACACTTGTCTGCCTTGTGGACTGACTTGGGCTTTGCCTTGGAAGATCTCGGCATTTCCAAGTTAGCAAAACGATGCAATATTAAAGGCAAACAATGGGCAAATCCTGATCATTATGATGCTGACTTTATTAAAAAGGCTGATGTGAGTTTGGAACGTATGGAACGCCTAGCACAGGAAATACTGCTCAAAATACAACGTTAATCAACTCAGTTATCAATACAAATAATTGCTTAACACTGATTTAACCGTTTAAGCTGCCCCATCACCATATTATGTGAAAACTGTTTTTAGGGATTTATATGTACACCGATGAAGATCTAGCCGTCGCAGTCAAAGCGGGTATTTTTACTGAGCAATCAGTTGATGCCTTTCGCGAACACAATGCGAATTTAAAAAACACCTTTGCAGTGGACGAAGAAAACTTTCAATTAATCACGAGTTTTAACGATATCTACGTAGTCATTGCCTGTGCATTAGTCTTAATGTCAGCTGCCTGGTTTGGCAACTCCGTAAGCAATGTCACCGGTGCACTTGTTTTTGCAGCAAGTTCTTGGGGCTTAGCAGAGTATTTTGTATTAAAGCGTCATATGGCCTTGCCTGCCATTGCTTTATTGCTGAGTTTTTTAGGTGGTGTACTGGCCAGTACCCTCTTTGCATTAGGTGGCGTATCCGAGATAAACCTACTCGCATCAGGGGCCGCTACCGCTTTTGCTGCTTGGGTGCATTGGCGACGATTTGAAGTGCCAATCACCGTTGCGGGTGGGACAGGTGCAGCCATAGGCTGTCTTCTTGCCGTTACTGTTGCTAATACCGATGCTGATCTAAAAGACTGGTTCGTGCCTGCTTTATTCCTCAGTGGTATCGCGACATTTATTTATGCCATGTATTGGGATAGTGCTGATCGCTTACGTAAAACACGTAAATCTGATGTGGCGTTTTGGCTGCATTTATTATCAGCACCATTAATTGTGCATCCCATCTTTTCCGTCTTAGGCATCTTTGAAGGTAATAGTGGTTTAGCTGAAGCTATTGCAGTGATGTTGCTCTATATCGGCATGGCATTTGTATCCGTTGCTATAGATCGTCGGGCCATTATGGTGTCAGGTTTGGCTTATGTGTTGTATGTCATCTCTACCCTACTTAAAACGTATGGTGTAGATGCTTCCAGCTCTGCAATTACTGGAATTGTCATTGGTGGTGCCTTATTACTGTTATCGGTGTATTGGCACGCTTGCCGCGCAACATTATTTAAAGTATTACCGCAACGTTTGCAGGGATACCTGCCCCCATTGAGATAGTGCGTCTGCCACCTAAAACCCACATCAAGGCATTGATTTATAAACGAATAATCATCATCGAAATGCACCCTTAATTCACCTTACTTAATAGTCAAATTTCACCTCTATTAATCAATAGAATATGACTGTTGCCTCCCCCCCTCATTAAACGGTATGCTTGGTACGGAAAACTTAATCTGCTTGACGTTAAACTTTTAGTTTGGAAACATCACAGAGAGGTGATGAATGGATTGGAAATTTAAAAATATTTTCCCTCAATTGGATGAGGCACACAAATTACCACGATCAATGATGATTGCTGTTTTTGTGATCTGTATTGCTCCTTTTGCGATGCAATGGTTGGGAATGGATTTTGGCAACTACGGCCAGTTACACACTATCCCTTCAAATATCGATGCAAAAATTCCTCTCGATGACATGTTTTATCGACTCTCTGGTGGTTTCACTCATGCCCTATTAGAATGGACCGCCTTTTGTGCCGCTATCTTTGTAGTCTTATTGGCATTTAGTCACTATTCCATTACTCATGATGTGACCACGCCGGTTATTGGTGTCGCCTTATTTTGTGCCGGTGCAATGGATGCCTTCCATACCTTAGCGGCAACACGCCTTATCAACGCAGTAGCTGATAATACTGACCTTATCCCCTTTACTTGGGCTTTATCACGGGTTTTTAATGCGTTAATCATGATTGTCGGTGTGGGTATATTTTTAACTGATAAAAAACATCAAGCCAAAAAAGGTATTGGCTTTATTGTAGCGATCAGCGTTATTTTTGCTGTGGTGGGCTACCTACTTATTTACCTGTCAGCTACCAGCCACAACTTGCCACAAACCCAATTTCCTGATGCTTTCATTCGCCGGCCATATGATGTGATACCTCTAGTACTATTTTTAATCGCCGGTTTCGTGGTCTACCCCATGTTTCTTAAGAAACATCCGAGCATTTTTGCGGCCGCTTTATTACTAAGTGCTGTGCCAGAGGTGGT
The DNA here is from genome assembly GCA_002400805.1 of Gammaproteobacteria bacterium. Next base: position 3,758 of record NVRG01000074.1, on the reverse strand, counting down.
GGTGGAATTACATATGGTACTGGGTTCTCAGCGCCTATTTGACAGTGATTTTAATAGTGCTCACTTCTTAARGATYRTTGCCTATGTKGTACCTCTKATSGGYTTGRTTTTGGACTAYGTGCAAACCTATAAAAAACGCGTAGAAAGCCATGAATCWTTGCARCGTGCTCAYCAATGGCTAAATKCYCAAGCAGAYGAACTAAAARTCACKAATTTACGKTTGAGTCAATCAAATGATGAATTAGAAAAATTTGCTTATATYGCTTCTCACGACTTACAAGAGCCGTTAAGAAAAATTCAGGCCTTTGGTGATCGCTTACAATCGACGCTAACAAAGGATCCTRAACGAGCGTTAGATTATGTCGACCGCATGCAAAGTGCTTCACATCGYATGCGTARTCTAATTGATGATTTACTYAAGTTTTCCAGAGTRAGCAGYCAAGAGATTGAAYTAWCATCCGTCTCTTTGTCCAAAGTGMTCRACGACGTTATCGCTGACTTAAATTTGACTATAARAGAYAAACAAGCACAAATARACTTCGSTGATTTGCCYACRATWAAAGCTGAATCAGTRATGCTATACCAACTGTTTTTAAACTTGTTAWCTAATGCCATCAAATTTTCTACTGAAAATACACCACCCATCATCAAAATTACCGCCCAAGACGTGACCCTTGAWCGAGGTGASTTTTTCCAAATATCMGTGCRAGACAACGGTATTGGTTTTGAACAAGAATATGCCCACAAAGTGTTTGAAGTATTCCAACGCTTACATGGCCGAGGAGAATATCAGGGTACCGGTATTGGTCTCGCTATTTGCAAAAAAATCATGGATAAACACAATGGCATAATTGAGGTTGAGTCTGAACTCGGTAAAGGCACATGTTTTAAATTATATTTCATAAAAGATACTCAAGGAGCGCCATCTTATGGCTGAAACACCATCTGCAATCACCATTCATATGTGTGATGATGATCCCGATGATCAATTACTGATCACCGATGCATTACTTGAAGCAAGGCTTGCTAACCCTATCGATTTCACCTCTAACGGTCGTGAGTTGTTGCAATATTTAAATCGTGAAGGTAAGTATGAAAAATTGAAAGACGAGCCTTTGCCAGGCTTGATCCTGTTAGATTTAAATATGCCCATCATGGATGGCCGAGAAGTATTACAAATTCTTAAAAATGATGACAAATTTAAATCTATTCCTATTGTAATATTAACGACCTCAAAAGCTGAAGAAGATGTGGCTCGGTCCTACGATATGGGCGTCAATTCATTTGTTATCAAACCCGTTTCTTTCGAAAACCTAGTTGAAATGATTCAATCGCTCACTGAATACTGGTTCCATGTCGTACATTTACCAAAGTCTTAATGTGAAAAAAACAAATCTTCAAGTAGTAAAATATTCACAAATGCGAATTTTAATCGTGGATGATGACGAAGATGATTTCATTATCTTAGAAGACTTATTATTTGAGGGCATAGGTAAAGTTGGTGAGATTGTTTGGGCAAAGAGCTTTGATCATGCAATAGAGCTCATTGAGCAAAGTGATTTTGATTTTTACTTTCTAGATAACCGCTTGGGCGCCAAACTCGGTCTGGGTTTAATTCAAGAAATTAAACAACGATTTAATATCGCACCACCCATCATTATGCTTTCTGGTGTTGATGATCATCAGACAGACATAGCCGCAATGGAGCAAGGTGCAGATGATTATTTAATCAAAAGTCAGCTGACCGCCCCCTTACTTGAGCATACCATTCGCTACACCATAAGAGATAAAACACTCGAATACCGTTTAGCAAAGCTCGCCCATTATGACAGCCTGACCGGCTTATATAATCGCAGTATTTTTAACGAACTTCTTCGGACCAGTCTCGARCAAAGCASTCGACTAAACCAAAAGTTTGCCTTGGTCACTTTAGATYTGGATAAGTTTAAATTTATTAATGATAACTATGGCCATCCGGCTGGCGACCAATTATTAACYAAAGTWGCTACTCGACTTAAAAATTGTATCCGGAGCTCCGACATCGTCGCTCGTCTTGGTGGTGATGAGTTTTCGTTAATTTTAAAAGATGTTAAACATGACAAAGATTTTATCAAACTTGTCGAAAATATTATCGGCGTATTTGACCAGACATTCCAGATAGCAAACCAACATATTKCCGCGACAACCAGTATCGGTATAGCGATATTTCCAAATGATAGTCAGACTGCTGATGGCCTAGCCAGTTATAGCGACATGGCTATGTATCAAGCGAAAAGTGCAGGTCGAAATACCTTTAGTTTTTATAATCAAAAATTGCATGAAGAAACCAAAGTCAAACACCAAGTCGAAGTTGAACTGAAAGCAGCACTTCAGGCCAATGAACTTGAGCTTTTTTACCAACCGATTACCTCRTTAAAAAATGGAGAAATCACWTCCGTTGAAGCCTTRCTCCGCTGGCCAAATTCTGAGGGTGGTTTTCATAATACGGAAAMATTCATTGCTATTGCAGAAGAGAGCGCCTTGATTTTAGACRTTGGGATTTGGGTATTTGAACAAGCCTGTCAGCAACTACAGCTTTGGCGTCAACAAGGGTTCAATGATCGAAGAATATCAATTAATGTCTCCGCTAATCAGTTTAACTCCAATCACTTTACTGAAATTGTCACTGAATTTATTACTAAACATCCTGAACTATCACGCTCATTAGTTTTTGAATTAACTGAACGAAAGCCGCTGGAGAATACCCCTGCGATCAAAAAGAAACTTAATCAACTGTCAGATCAAGGTATTTGTTTCTCTGTCGATGATTTTGGTATTGGCCATTCGTCCATATCTTATCTTCGTGCTTTTCCGATGAATATCATCAAAATTGATCGTTCAATTACTGCTAATATTCTCATTTCAAAAGAAGATCTCGCTTTATGTAAAGCGATCATTGCGCTTGGAAAAGCCCTCGATCTTGCCGTAATAGCCGAAGGTGTAGAAACAGATGACATTGCTTCTAAATTGAAACAACTGGACTGCCCTGCTGCACAGGGTTATCTATATTGTCGTCCATTGCCAGTGAATAAATTAGAAGACTGGCTAGCTCAACACGATAAAAAAGTTGTCTCTAATTTATAAATCTGTTTCCTCAGCTGTAGTGGCTAAACGATAGTTAAGTAAATGGCCTTATTCTCTTCTCATTCCCTCTCAACGTTAAGCATCAATTTATGTCTGCTACGCAATTAACTCAATACGCTCTACTAAGTCACACCGATAATCATATTCATATTGCGCTGCGTAAAACGCATCAAGTGATTAGCTCTGCAGTACTTAATGGTGGTATGGGCTACGCCGATCATATATTGAATATTAACGTTGCCAGTAATAGCACTTGCACTGCAGCTGCTGATGAAAGCCTTCTACAATACAGTCAGAATTTAAACCTCAATGGCACTATAGTTGGCATGATGACCTCCGCCTCTATGAAGTCATTTCGCCTTGAACAAGCAACGGTGCAAGGCATCGATATTGTGGTGATTGTCACCTCTGGTTTATCTAATCCAAGACATGTGGGCGATCATGCAGAACATCGTGAAATGACCACCAGCACTACAGATGTGGGCACCATTAATACTATTGTTTTAACTTCAGCATTATTAACAGAAGCGGCATTAGTTGAGGCACTGATGATTGCCACTGAAGCTAAAACAGCCGCATTAATTGACGCTGAAGTACTCAGCCCCATTTCTCAACAATTTGCCACGGGCACTGGC
>NVRG01000073.1 GCA_002400805.1 Gammaproteobacteria bacterium | reverse complement strand
TTAACTATAGGCGCAGCACTTGAGGACTTCCCAGTGGGTGACGATATAGAGGATGCCCAACGAATTAACGATATTATCGAGGCTGAAATCCGAAAATCACCTGAGCAATATTTATGGGTGCATCGCCGTTTTAAAACCCAGCCGGAAGGCAAAGGTTTATTATATAAAAAAGCCCCAGAATGATTTTCTGGGGGGCTTTTTTTAGTCATTTGTTTATTAAGCGCTATTTGAATATATCTGGTGAGAAGCTATAGCTGAAGATGATGGGCTCTTCCCCCGGGTTTTTATCAGCGATACTGGCATTGGATAAATGATAAAAAGCTAGGCCTAGATGAGAGTTGTCATCGAGTTTGTAGGCGAGTTTGAGACCAGAACGAAATTCAAGCGCATAACCTAAGTCCTTACCGCCACCATCTTCATATAGGCTAGCAGCAAAGTTAGGTGTTAATACCCAATTGTCGCTTAGGCGGACGTCATAACGAATACCGGTATGTGCCCAATAACCACCATCTGAATTTGCAGTAAAACCAACAGCAGGAATGATGTTATAAAATGATGCCATTGGTGCAAAGCGATATTCAATACCGAATTCAGCAGCGGTGTCATCATTTAATGCCTCAAAGGCTCCGACGGATAGTGCGATCGCCGATGATTGTTCCGCATAAGCTATGGGTGCTAATGCTAAACGTGGCTAGAAGATGCTGCAACTTCATGGCGTAAATCCTAGTTCATTAAATTAATAACAGCGGTTTTATAGCATGGCAGCGGCAATGAGGCAATTTTAGGCAAAAAAAAGACCATCACAAGGATGGCCTTTTTTAATAATACGAAAGAGTTCGTATTATAAATTCTTGAACAATTAACGTTTCGAGAACTGTGGACGTTTACGCGCTTTGTGTAAACCAATTTTCTTCCGTTCTACTGCACGCGCATCACGAGTGATGAAGCCTGCCTTACGTAGTTCAGATTTTAATTCGCTGTCATATTCAGTTAAAGCACGAGTGATACCGTGACGAATTGCACCTGCTTGACCATTGTTGCCACCACCGCGAACAGTGATTTTGATGTCAAACTTTTCTAACATGCCGACGAGTTCTAAAGGTTGGCGAACCACCATACGTGAGGTTTCGCGACCAAAATAATCTTCTAAAGATCGAGTGTTGATAGTAAGGTTGCCGCTTCCTGGTTTCATGAAAACACGAGCGGTTGAACTTTTACGACGACCTGTTGCGTAATATAAATCTGCCATGATGATATCCGATTAGATTTCCAGCACTTTAGGCTGTTGAGCTGTATGTGGGTGTTCTGTGCCAGCGTAAACTTTAAGTTTACTAAACATAGCGCGACCCAGAGGGTTTTTAGGTAACATGCCTTTTACAGCCGACTTAATAACACGATCCGGTGCTTTCTCAAGTTGTTTCTCTAAAGAAATAGACTTGATACCGCCGATATGGCCGGTGTGATGGTAATAAATTTTATCTTTCATTTTGTTACCAGAAACATGCAGTTTTTCTGCATTGATAACGACAATGTAATCACCTGTGTCTACGTGAGGTGTATAGATAGTCTTATGTTTACCACGCAAACGACGCGCGATTTCAGTAGCCATACGGCCTAATGTTTTGCCGTTGGCATCAACGACGAACCAGTCACGACGGACTTCAGCTGGTTTTGCACTTAGTGTGGTTGTTTTCATTCCGCGAATAGCTCCTGAAAAAGATTACGGCAGGCGGTTCAAATAAAGAGGGGAAATTTTACGCATTCAGTTTGTAGCTGTCAACTGAATTCAGTTATATAAATATGGCGATAAGTATAACACCCAATACCAAACGATAGATAACAAAAGGCCACATACCTATTTTAGCTAATAATTTTAAGAATAGATGAATACAAATATAGGCACTGACAGCGGATAATATCGCGCCTGAAATCAGTGCAAACCAATCTGTAATAAGGTTTGACTGTATTAACTCRAKGGYTTTTAAACCGCCGGCTAGAAAGATGACRGGWATGGATAATAAAAACGAAAATCGCGCAGCGGCTTCACGACTAAGTCCTAATATTAACCCGGCAGTGATTGTGATACCYGAACGTGATGTYCCCGGAATTAAGGCAATAGCCTGAGCAACGCCGACAATAAAAAYGTCCTGCCATGTTAATTGATGTTCAGTGCGTTGTTGTTTGCCATACCAGTCCGCCCAAGCGAGTAACAGCGCAAATATAATAGTAGTGGCGGCGATAACAAGTGGACTGCGAAGGTGGGCTTCGACAAAATCACCCAACAATAATCCAGCTAAACCGACAGGAATAGTACCGATTAAAACTGCCCAAGCTAAACGGCTGTCACCTACCATCTGGCGCTGATGAACAGACTCAAACCAATCATGTAATAAGATTTTTAAAGTATGGCGGAAATAGAAGATTACAGCAGTTAAAGTGCCAACATGTACCGCAACATCAAATGCGAGCCCCTGATCTTGCCAATTAGCTAAGATGGGTAACAGAATTAAATGAGCCGAGCTAGAGATAGGCAAAAACTCTGTTAAGCCTTGCAAAATAGCCAGTGCAATAATTTGTATGATGTCCATAATTCTAAGTCGAAGAAATAAATTCAGCAGATTATAGGGTTATAACGCGATAAAAAGGTAAATTTATTTTAAAAAAATGTAAGTAATAAATATAAAAATATCTTTTATCTTCATTCGTTTACTAAGGTAATTACGCTATAATTATTTAGTTAACCAGCCTAAAACTGGGTACGCTGACTCTAACATTTCATGTATAAATCGAGACGCAACATGACCGAACACATTCCAAAAACTGAACTGATTAGCGAGTTGAAAGCGATCGTCGGTGATTTATTCACACTGACGGATAACGCTAAAATGCAGCCCTATTGCAAAGGTTTTCGTTTTGGTTCTGGTGAAGCAATGGCAGTGGTTAGGCCTAGTTCGTTATTAGAAATATGGCAAGCGCTAGAGGCTTGTAATGCAGCCGATGTCGCTATCATCATGCAAGCAGCTAATACCGGGTTAACCGGTGGCTCAACACCAGATGGTAACGATTATGACCGTCCGATCGTAATCATTAATACCATGAGGATTTCTCAAATTCAGTTGATTGATAATGCGAAACAAATTATCGGCTTCGCCGGGAGTACCTTGTTTGGCCTAGAGGAAACGCTAGCACCTTATGGTCGTGAACCTCACTCAGTGATTGGCTCTTCATGTATAGGTGCTTCTATCGTGGGTGGCGTGTGCAATAACTCTGGCGGCGCCTTAGTGCAAAGAGGGCCCGCTTATACAGAGTTATCGTTATTCGCGCAGGTAACAGAAGAGGGTCAATTACAATTAGTGAATAACTTAGGTATTGATTTAGGTACAACGCCAGAACAAATTCTGACCAACTTAGATCAACAAAAATACAGCAGTGCAGAAGTTCAATATCCAGATAAACGTGCTTCTGATAACGAGTATCACGAACGTGTCCGTGACATTGATGCGGATACACCTTCTCGCTTTAACAATGATGGCCGTCGCTTACATGAGGCGTCAGGCTGTGCAGGTAAGTTAGCCGTCTTTGCTGTGCGCTTAGATACCTATCCCATCGCGAAAAAGCAGCAAGTGTTTTACGTTGGCACTAATGATGCCAATGTATTGGCAACAATGCGTCGAGATATTTTATCGTCATTTAATACATTACCTGTCTCGGGCGAGTATCTGCATCGCGATTGTTATGACGTGAGCAAAAAGTACGGCAAAGATTCTTTTGTCGTCATCGAAAAATTAGGCGCGAAATACATGCCTAAAATGTTTGCCTTAAAAAGAACGGTCGATCGTATTGCGGGTAACTTTAAGTTCTTACCTAGCAAACTCTCAGATCGCATGATGCAGTACATGAGTTATTTATGGCCTAATCACCTACCTAAAAAAATGGAAGCCTTTCGTGACCAGTTTGAGCATCACTGGATTTTAGAAATGAATAACGATGGTGTGGATGAAGCACGAGCCTATCTAGCTGAATTTTTTAAAACGCATGACGGTGACTATTTTGAATGTACACCGGAAGAAGGTGATAAAGCGATATTGCATCGATTTGTTGCCGGTGGAGCGATTGGTCGATATCACATCATGAATAGTGATCGTGTTGGTGCGATGATGACGATTGATATCGCGCTAAGACGAAATGAACAACAATGGTTTGAAGAATTACCGGCAGAMATTGAYGASCAGATCGAYAAAAAGTTTTATTACGGACAYTTATTTTGTCAYGTAATGCATCARAATTATGTATTGAAGAAAGATGTCGAYGCYAAACAGCTTAARCAGCAGATYYTGTCATCTTTCGATGCGCGTGGTGCCGAATAYCCAGCTGAACATAATGTGGGSCATGAATACGCTGCCAAGGCTGAATTGRMAGGSTTTTATAAAAAGATTGATCCKACCAATACGTTTAACCCTGGCATTGGTAAAACCAGTAAATTAAAAAACTGGGCAAASAAACATAGATAAAAAAANGCCCTCATYWAGAGGGCTTTTTATTGAGTGACTATNNMAAGTNTNTTAATATAGAACGCGAAGTCTAATTGTGCCTTCAACACYATTTAAATGTTCAAAGGCCAGTTCAGAATCRAACTCAGCGACATCAAGAATTAAATAACCAATSTCATCTYTGGTCATCAGGCTTTGCGCCAAAATATTGATGTTATGTTCAGCAAAYAATTGGTTAACATGTGATAACACGCCWGGCACACTATGGTGAATATGCAATATACGGTGCGTATTCGCTTGTTGTGGCATCGCAATTTCAGGGAAGTTTTTGGCTGAAGTCGTGGTGCCATTACTTGCAAATTGCACAAACTTTTCAGCCACTTCTAAACCAATGTTTTCTTGCGCTTCGACGGTAGAACCACCGATATGAGGCGTCAAGATAACATTTGGGAAACCTCGTAATGGTGAATCTAAAGCTTCATCATTTGATTTAGGTTCTATTGGGAATACATCGATTGCCGCACCAGCCAGTTTTTTACTTTTAATGGCTTCAGCTAAATCTTCTAACTTAACGCAGGTTCCTCGAGCAGCATTAATGAAAATAGCACCTTCTTTCATTTGCTCAAACTGAGGTTTTGCCATGATGTTTTTAGTTGAGGCTAACTCAGGTACATGCAAAGTAACGACGTCAGACTGACTCAGCAGCTCACGCATCGTGCCCACTTGGTTAGCATTTCCTAACGGTAATTTAGTTACAGCATCATAATAAATGACGTTCATGCCCAAGCTTTCTGCCAACACAGATAATTGAGAACCGATGCTACCGTAACCAACGATACCTAGCGTTTTACCACGCGCTTCATAAGACGCTTTAGCCGTTTTAGGCCAGCTACCGTTATGCACGCTGTGATTTCTTGCTGGAATACCACGTAATAATAGAATTAATTGACCAATAACTAATTCAGCAACAGAACGTGTATTTGAATACGGCGCATTGAAAACAGGAATACCCTTAATTCTTGCGGCATCCAAATCAACTTGGTTAGTACCAATACAGAAACAGCCGATGCCTGCTAACCGGTCAGCAGCCTTGATAACTTTTTCTGTTAACTGCGTACGAGAGCGAATACCAATGAAACGAACGCCTTTAATTTTTTCAATTAAAGTGTCTTCATCTAAGGCATGAGTAAGGTACTCAATATTGGTATAGCCCGCTTTTTCAAGTGCGGTAACAGCATTTTGATGTACGCCTTCTAGTAATAGAAAGCGAATATCAGATTTTTCGTTAGCGTGTAATTCCATGATTGTCTATATTTAGGTTGGTTTTAAGGGTGCAGGGAGCGCGGATTATAGCATGTTCACTCACTATCAGAGCCGTCGCATATTTTTAAACCTATTTTTGTATTAAGGCTACGCCGTCAAAGTTAATTCCGCTCCAGCCTGTTGTCATAAAGTTACGGATGTTTTGGTGATCATCACCTTTTGGGTTTTCTAATACGTCTTTACGATAATAGTCACCGAAGCAGGCTAAGGTTTGTTCTTCGTTTAAGTTATTTAATAAACCAAATGCGAAGATTTTGCATGAGCCGTTGTTGGTATCCGCGTCGTTTTTTGTTTCACCGTTGGTGAAGGCGGTGGGGGTGAAAGTGTAGTTTTCTTCGATGGTTGCCATTGTCTCGCTGAAGGCAACTTGGTCTGGTTGGTTGTTTAGGTTTGTTAGGAATGTGTCGAGGTTCATCTTAGATCCGTTGTCTGGGTTTAAAATTTAAAGTGAGTATTTTACTTGAAAGTTTGATCGCTGCCGCGGGGCGTTCGTTTCTTTTGCTTGCCCACAAATTCGTCGGGAACGAATTTGGACGCCTTAGCGCCCGCAGGGTGAGTGGCATGGATGCCACGAATCAAAAAACCGAACCAAAGAAAAGGGCCCCCGACATTATCGCTTATCATCGAAAAACACAGCTTTTTTGATGGCGATAAAACGGGGTGTTTAATCTTCTTAACTAGCTTCGGATTCTTTCAAGCGCCAAACAAARGTTAATAGAATTAGGCAGAAGCTGACTAGCATGAGTTGTAATTCTATTCGGCCGGATAAGACCCAGATGGATATACCGAAGGTGGCGATGATTAACATCACGACGCGCTGTTTTATTTTGCGGCGAATGGTTTTGCTTTGCTCCCATTGGCCGAGGGGAGGGCCGAACCATTTGTTGTCTAATAACATCTTGTGAAAGCGGGGTGAGCTTTTGCCAAAACAGGCCAGCGCTAAAATGAGAAAAGGCGTGGTCGGCAATAAGGGTAATACCGCACCAATGGCGCCTAGGATGACAAAGAACCAGCCTAGGCCAATCAGTAAGTAGCGTTTTATGATTGCTTGCATAGATTTTAGTCTTTATGCCCGAGACATAAATTTATTAGTCACGGTATTTATTTTAATGACTTCGCCGGGTTCAATATATTCCGGTACTTGCACTTCTAGGCCGGTTGGCAGTCTCGCAGGTTTGGTACGCGCTGTGGCAGACGCACCTTTGATGCCGGGAGTCGTTTCGACGATT
>NVRG01000072.1 GCA_002400805.1 Gammaproteobacteria bacterium | reverse complement strand
GTCAGGACTCCGAATCGCTGCGTCATTACCTCCAGGCAGCCACATCAGACAACACCCGCAAGGCGTACCGGTCGGCCATCCGGCAGCTTGAAAAATGGGGTGGGCGTCTGCCGACGGACCGGGATACGGTGGTTCGCTACCTGTTAGCCCGTGCCGAGTCGCTTAACTCTCGAACCCTGGATCTCCATCTGACGGCCATCGGTCAGTGGCACCATTATCAGGGAGACATTGACCCAGTGAAAGATCCGCTCGTACGCAAAACAATGGAAGGCATTCGACGCACCCATGGCCAGCCCAAACGTAAGGCCAAAGCGCTACGTCTGGAGCATATTGCACAGATGGTGAATCACCTGCGGCACTTAGCGGACAGCAAAAAGAAGCACCGGGATATCGCGCTGGTGTTGACGGGTTTTTTCGGGGTCGTTGTAATAGCCGTTGGGTAGGTGGTCGGTTTGGCGTGCGAGTTCACCCACTTCTCCTGGGCTCACGGGTTCCCCTGTTTTGCTGTTGACAATGAGGATGCGATCGGTGATGGGGAAGGACGATTTATTGAACTCAGTGTCTTTGGAGGTATACACTTTAAAGGCCATGCCGGTTAATTCTGAGCCGCCAATAAAGTCGATAAAGCGAGTGTTGAGCATGTGCTTCTTGAGAAGGCCTTCTTTAACTTCCGCAGACGTAGGCATCCCTGACGCAAAGATTCCTTTCAATTCGCTAAGGTCGTAATCGTTACTATCGAGTTCCTTCAGCAGGGGTTTGAGCGTGGCATCGCCTATGGCCCCTAAGAAATTGATTTTATGACGCTGCATCAATTCTAACGCTTCTGCTGCCAACATTTCAGCCTTACCTGTTTTACAATTTTGGGTCATAAAGTCGGTGAGTGGAGTGGTATGCACATTGACCGTTTGAGCTAAGACCCGACGTAGATCACCATCAGTGAAGATGCCGATAATTTTATCGTGTTCGTCTAATACGGCCGTCATACCCAAACCTTTATCGGTCATTTCAATTAATGCATCACTGATTAATGCATCTTGATTGACCTGTGGAATGGCTATTCCCGTGTGCATAATATCACTGACATGCAGTAATAATCGGCGCCCGAGGTTGCCACCAGGGTGAGATAAAGCAAAATCTTCGGCGGTGAATCCGCGTGCTTCTAATAAAGCAATGGCTAATGCATCGCCCATGACTAAGGTTACTGTTGTGCTGGATGTAGGTGCTAGGCCTAATGGACAAGCCTCTTTATCGACACTCACATCAAGATGGGCATCGGCACTGTTGGCAAGTGTTGAATGTTTTTTGCCGGTCATGGTGATTAATGGCACACCTAGACGTTTGATTAACGGCAAAATGGTTAATATTTCGCTGGTTTCGCCTGAATTCGATAGAGCTAATACCACGTCTTTATCGGTAATCATGCCAAGATCGCCATGGCTGGCTTCACCAGGATGAACAAAAAATGCAGGGCTACCAGTACTTGCCAATGTAGCTGCAATTTTCCCACCGATGTGACCTGATTTACCCATGCCGATCACCACAATTCGACCTTCACATTTCAACAGATATCGGCAGGCCGAAATGAAGTTGTCATCAATGCGATCACGTAACGCTGAAATAGCCTCGATCTCGGTATTGATTACCGCTAAACCGAGTGATTTTAATTGCTGGGCTTGAGGATTGGTCACGCAGTCATTCCTATCGTGCTTTGATAAGCTAATAAACCATTATAAGCAACATAGACCACTAACAGGGATGAACCTGCAAGACGACCGATATGACCGGTGCGAGAGAAGAGGTATAGCATGACAAATAATGCCACCATAAATGGAAAGTCTCGACTGATTACTGCGGAATCGACTGTTGAGGGTTGAATCAGGCCCGGCATTGCTAATACGGCCAAAATATTAAAGATATTTGACCCTAAAATATTGCCGATGGCGATATCATGTTCATTTTTCAGCACTGAAATAATAGATGCGGCCAATTCGGGCAAGCTGGTGCCGATAGCGACAATCGTCAAGCCAATAATCAGTTCGCTGACACCTAATAACGTCGCCACGCCTACTGCGCCCCAGACTAAGGCCTTTGAACCGATAAGTAATGCAGTGAGACCAATGATAAAACTGAGGATGGATTGCTTGGTTGTCATTTTGGCTTCAGCGTATTCTTGCTCAAATTCTTGCTCAAGCGGATCATCTTTACTACTGCGAATCGCAAGGTAGGCCATGCCAAATAAAGTAAAGATAAAACCAGCGAATAAAATAAGTCCGTCGGTATAGCCTAAAAATTGATCCCAGAGCAGAAACAATGCCAAAGCCATGACCAACGCTAACATTGGGAATTCGCGGCTTAGTGTTGCTGAATTAATAACTAATGGTGTCACTAGAATAGTGATACCAAGCACCATACCAATGTTGGCAATATTGGACCCCAAGGCATTACCTATGCCGAGTGCAGGCGCGCCATCAAGAGATGCTAAAGCGGACACCAGCATTTCAGGTGCTGAGGTACCAAAGCCCACAATGGTGAGGCCGACAATGAGAGGAGATACGCCAAAGTTAGTCGCAATATTGGCGGCACCATCGACAAAACGATCGGCACCCCAGATTAGAACAGCAAAACCAGCAATAATAGCGAGAACAAAAAGCGCAGTAGTCATAAATAAAAAATAATTCAGTTAAAAAAAAGCCGGGCTAAGTGCCCGGCTGTTTATTATATGTTGCTAGGAACAACTTGTCCCATCGATTGTGACTTACTCAGAGAATACGTCAAAATCTTCTTCTGGTGGATTGCCATCATAAACTAAGTTTTGACGACGTTGCAGATAAGCATCACGCACATATGCGTATTCATCAAGTGCCGCTTCATCTAATACTTTTTCAGCTTTTAATAAGTTAGCTCGGGTATCAACTGCACGGACAGCCCAGAAAGAATATCGGGTTTTATCATGATCAATATAAGTAATAGGATCGGTGTAGTAATCGCCGACTAAGCCGACGGTATCCCTAACAGTGCGTGGGCCGAAGACAGGTAAAACTACATAAGGACCGCTTTCTACCCCCCAAAAACCTAATGTTTGGCCGAAGTCTTCGTCATGTTTTTCATAACCAGCATGGCCAGCCACATCAAATAGGCCACCAATACCAACCGTACTATTTAATACAAAACGGCCAGTGTCATGGAATGCTTGACCAAATTTAAGTTGTAACAAGTCATTCAAAATCACGGTAATTTCATTCAAGTTGCTGAAGAAGTTACTAACGCCGTGACTGATTGGGTCGGGAAGTATGGCATCGTATACTTTAGCTGCCGGTTTGAAGAGGGCACTATCAGCGGAACTATTGATTTTGTACATAACACGGTTATAACCCTCAAGCGGATCATTAGGGTTATTAGTCGTGGCACAACCACTGACGATCAGAAGACAGGCTAATAGCCCGACTCTAAATATTGAGGTGAGTGTAGTCATATACAAAAAAGTCCTAAAATATTTTTAAAATCCTCTCGAATAATCTCATGGACACCGATCGTAATCAAGTTATCTGTTGTATATAAGGTAATAGAATAGGCTGAAGAGGTTATATGCGTCGCTAAATAACAACAAAAGTTAGAATCTGTTGTTATAAGCACCAAAAGCTCTAATGGGTGATGGCTGTTGTGATGTATCTTTCCCGGGATTGTTATTAGGCATAAGCTGAGCATGTTTTATACAGAATTTCAATCTAGTGGTAAGGCATTATATAGTCATAAAGACGACTGCCTACTTTAGCTAGCAAAGGAGAAACCTTTTCGACATTGCCACATACCGCACCATCAAAATCACGTAAAACTTCATCATGATTGCCAGGGATATAAATAACTTTCGTATTGTATTTAGCTTTGCCCAGAATAGTGCGGATAACATTGTTATGCGCTTGCGGCCAAAACATACGTTTTTTCATTTCCCAAACATCGACAATGTCACCCACCAGATAGAGGTAGTCACATTCCACCTGATGAAGAAAGTTAAGTAAGTAGTCAGCGCTACAACCGCGGAAACCTAAATGACTGTCTGAGATCCAGACGCTACGAACTTTTATTGTTTGATTCAAGCTAAGTTCTGTTTGCATAATGCACTCTTTGCTTAGTATGGTGAGTGCACAGTAACGAATAACTATTTCAAAAAAATGAACTTTTTATTGCAGTAATATGACGATTAAGCCTGTCTATTATGCTTAACGTATAATCAACCTAAATTTCTAAACAGTGTGAAGATAATGACTAACCCTTTATTACAAGCCCATACCTTGCCAGCTTTTTCTGCCATCAAACCAGAATTTGTTGAGCCCGCGTTAAATCATGTTTTAGAACAGGCAAAAATCTTTATTGATGATTTATTACTAAAGATCGAAAAACCGACATGGCAAAGTTTAGCGGTGCCGATGGAAGAGTTGGATTTCAGCATCGATCAAGTGTGGTCGCCGGTTAGTCATTTAAACTCGGTGATGAATTCAGAAGAGTTACGGGTGGCGTATAACGCATGYYTACCYAAGCTCAGTGAGTTTGGTACTGAGCTTGGTCAAAACGAACACYTATATAAAGCCTATAAAACATTGGCCGATAGTGCYGCCTATGACGASTTGGATAYCGCKCAGAAAAAAGTCATTGATAATGCCTTACGTGATTTYCGTTTGTCGGGGGTTGARTTATCACAGGAAGATCGCGATCGTTATAAAAAGATTTCCCAATCAYTMACAGAATTAACMGCCAAATTTGAAGAGAATCTATTAGATGCYACYCATGCTTGGAAAAAGCATATTACCGATGAAAATCTATTGGCGGGTTTGCCTGAGTCGACCAAAGAAATGGCGGCACAATTTGCTCAACGTGATGAATTAGAAGGTTGGTTATTTACCTTAGATTTCCCCTCTTATATGCCGGTGATGTCTTATGCAGATGATCGTGACTTCCGTGAAGAAATGTATACCGCCTTTGCGACTAAGGCCTCGGATCAAGGACCCAATGCGGGCGAGTGGGACAATACTCAAATCATGGCAGACATCTTAAAGTTACGTCATGAATTGGCTGAATTGATTGGTTTCAAAAATCATGCAGAACGATCGYTGGCCACAAAAATGGCACAGTCACCGGAACAAGTTTTAGAYTTTTTGACGGATTTAGCCGCACGTTCGCGTCCAATCGCCGAAAAAGAGTTCGAAGAACTYAAAGCGTTTACCCAAGAAACAGCAGGCATGACCGAATTAGAAGCRTGGGATGTGACCTATTTTGCTGAAAAACTACGTCAGCAACGTTATTCAATTTCACAAGAAGAACTCAAACCSTATTTYCCAGAAGATAAGGTTGTTGCAGGTTTATTTGCTGTGGTYAATCGTCTGTATGGTTTAGAYATTAAAGAACGAACAGATGTTGATGTCTGGCATAAAGATGTGCGTTTCTTTGATATTTTTGATGCTGAGGGTGAGTTACGAGGTCAGTTTTATCTCGATCTTTATGCGCGGAATCATAAACGTGGCGGTGCATGGATGGATGAATGTGCGGTGCGTCGTCAGACCAAATCAGGCATTCAAACTCCGGTGGCATTTTTAACCTGTAACTTCTCAGAACCGCTGGGTGATAAACCCGCTTTATTTACCCATGATGAAGTCACGACTTTATTCCATGAGTTTGGTCATGGTCTGCACCATATGCTGACTAAAATTCATTATGCGGGTGTATCAGGCATTAATGGTGTGCCATGGGATGCCGTTGAATTGCCAAGTCAGTTTATGGAAAACTGGGCGTGGGAACGTGAAGCCTTAGATTTGATTTCMGGYCAYTAYGAAACGGGYGATGTCTTGCCACAAGATTTGTTCGATAAAATGATTGCRGCRCGTAACTTCCAATCKGCSATGGTGATGGTRCGYCAGTTGGARTTCTCRTTATTTGATTTCCGTCTGCATTTGGAATTTGATCCGACTCAAGAYAAACAAGTAGAAAAAATATTAGCYGAAGTRCGCGATCAAGTAGCSGTGGTTAAACCACCTAAATTTAATCGTTTTGCTCATAGCTTTTCCCAYATCTTTGCTGGCGGTTATGCCGCAGGTTATTACAGTTATAAATGGGCAGAAGTMTTATCGGCAGATGCSTTYTCCAAGTTTGAAGAAAAAGGCATATTTGRTCGYAATACCGGCATCGAGTTTTTACAATCAATCTTAGAACAAGGTGGTTCACGTGAGCCGATGGATTTATTTATTGAGTTCCGTGGCCGTAAACCAGAAATAGATGCCTTACTCAGACACACTGGCATAGCAGCATAATTAAGGGCATCACTGWYTGTGAAATATACAGATCTAAGGGATTTTATTGCCCATCTTGAAGAAAARGGTGAATTAAAACGAATTACCACTGAAGTCGATCCAGTGTTGGAAATGACCGAAATCAGTGATCGAGTATTACGCGCTGCTGGCCCCGCTTTATTATTCGAAAATCCCAAAGGTTATGACATGCCCGTTTTAGCCAATTTATTTGGTACACCAGATCGGGTAGCGATGGGCATGGGCGAAGAATCGGTTGGTGGCTTGCGTGAAGTGGGCAAGTTATTAGCCTTTTTAAAAGAACCTGAACCACCTAAGGGCCTGAAAGACGCGTGGCAGAAAATGCCTATCTTCAAACAAGTGCTCAATATGGCACCCAAAGTAGTGAAGTCGGCGGCGTGTCAGCAACAAGTGATTGAGGGTGATGATGTTGATTTAAGCCAATACCCCATTCAACTTTGCTGGCCAGAAGATGTGGCTCCGTTAATTACCTGGGGTTTAGTGGTAACCAAAGGACCACATAAAGAACGCCAGAATATGGGTATTTATCGCCAACAAGTCATCGGCAAAAATCGGCTGATTATGCGGTGGTTATCTCATCGTGGCGGCGCTTTAGACTTTAAAGAATGGCAACAAGAACATCCGGGCGAACCGTTTCCAGTTAGCGTGGTATTAGGTTGTGATCCAGCCACTATATTAGCAGCGGTAACCCCAATACCCGATAGTTTGTCTGAATATGCCTTTGCTGGATT
>NVRG01000071.1 GCA_002400805.1 Gammaproteobacteria bacterium | reverse complement strand
GCACATCCGCGGGCCAGAAAAAAATAAAGTTCTTTTCTTTATTATCTGGGTAAATACTGGCATGCTAGGGCATCGCCCAACTTACAGACGATGGACTTCTCCTTATGAAAGTACTACTAGCGGAAGACTCAAGATCTAATCAAATGTTGATTAGTGCTTATATTGAGGATTTCGGGCATCAAGTAGTTATTGTTGAAGATGGCCACGCTGCTGTTGAAGCTTTCAAGCTAGATCGGCCTGATCTTATCTTGATGGATGTTTCCATGCCTGTCATGGACGGCATTACCGCAACAAAAAAAATCCGTAGTTTATGCAGCGATAGCCATGATTGGATCCCTATTATATTTCTAAGTGCCCTCACGAATTCTGAGGACATTGCTAAAGGCATAGAGGCTGGTGGTGATGACTACTTAAGTAAACCTGTTGATGCAGTGGTGTTAAACGCAAAATTAACGGCAATGGCACGTATTGCTGATATGCGACAACAGCTTGATGAGGCTAACCGAAAATTGATTTTAATGACCGTGAAAGATGGTTTGACGGGCTTGTATAATCGACGCCACTTTGATGAGGTGATGGAAAAAGAACTTAAAATTGCTAGACGCATTAAAACGCCCGTGGGTTTGATCATGTGTGATATCGATCATTTTAAACTTTATAATGATCACTATGGCCATCAAGGTGGCGATGACTGCTTAAAATCGGTTGCTAATGCATTAAAAGAGACGGTAAAACGTCCCGGTGATTTAGTGGCACGGTATGGTGGTGAAGAGTTTGTTATTGTCTTGCCCGAAACAGATATGGCGGGTGTTGCTCGGGTGGCAGAGTTAGTACGAGAAGCGGTTGAGAATTTGGCAATCCCCCATGCTGACTCAACGGCGTCGGACTACGTAACGCTAAGCTTAGGCATCGACATTATGGGTGGCGAAGTCGCTGATATGGATGAAGCCATTCGCTGTCTAATTGAGTCAGCAGATATGGGGCTTTACGAGGCCAAAAAGCAAGGTCGTAATCGAGTGTGTGCAGTGAGTATTGCAGGGTAAACATTTTGCTACTAACTAATGGTTAGTGAGCCTGTTGCCAGTTATCGCCCGTCCCCAGTCCCACCTCTAGCGGCACATCAAGTTTTGCGGCTTGCATCATATAGTTTTCAATCTTGGTTTTAGCTGCTTCGATTTGTCCTGTTGGAACTTCAAATACCAATTCATCATGTACTTGCATAATCATACGGATTTCCGAATTGGATTCTATTAACCAAGCATGAATATCAATCATTGCTTGCTTGATGATATCAGCGGCAGTTCCTTGCATTGGCGCGTTTATCGCAGTTCGTTCAGCGTATTGACGACGCATGCCATTGCTGGAATTAATTTCTGGCAGATGTAGGCGACGACCAAATAAGGTTTCAACATAACCATCTAATTTAGCTAGGTCACGAGTATCATTCATGTAGCTCTTAACGCCCGGGTAGCGATCAAAATAGGTGGTCATATAATCAGCCGCTTGGTGTCGTTCTATGCCTAACTGTTTAGATAAACCATGAGCTGACATGCCATAAATCAAGCCAAAGTTAATGGCTTTAGCGCTGCGACGCTGATCATTACTCRCTTGCTCTAAYTCAACCCCAAATATYTCTGCGGCAGTATGGCGATGAATATCTTCACCAGCRGCAAAGGCTTTTAATAARCCGGGATCTTGAGAKAGGTGSGCCATGATGCGTAATTCAATTTGTGAATAATCGGCAGCCAATAAGGTATAACCATCCGGSGCAACAAAGGCTTCACGAATTTTTCTGCCTTCTTCACTRCGAATMGGRATRTTTTGCAGGTTAGGATCAGAGGAAGATAAACGACCTGTGGCCGTAACGGCTTGATGATATGAAGTATGCACTCGACCGGTAGTGCGATTAACCTGTTCAGGTAAGCGGTCAGTATAAGTTGATTTGAGTTTGCTCGCACTTCGATAGCTCATGATCACTTGTGGTAATTCATAACCATCATCTGCCAATTCTTGTAAGACCCCTTCGGCTGTCGATGGCTGGCCCTTTGGTGTTTTTTTCAAAATAGGCAATTCAAGCTTTTCATATAAAATTACTTGTAATTGTTTGGGGGAGCCTAGATTAAATTCTTCGCCAGCAACTTCCCAAGCTTGTTGTTCTAATTGGTCGATTTTTTGGCCAAGTTGATCGCTCTGCTGTTGTAACATCCAAATATCAATATTTACGCCATTGCGCTCTAAGGTATTGAGCACAGGTAATAAAGGCATTTCTAACTGGGTATAGACTTCAACTAAAGCCGGAACAGCTTGAACTTGTGGCCATAATGTTTGATGTAATTGCAATGTGATATCGGCATCTTCCGCGGCATAGGGCCCGGCTTCGGCGAGGTCGATTTGGTTAAAGGTCAATTGTTTTTTACCTTTGCCGGCAATGTCTTCAAAATGAATCGTGGTACGGCCTAAGTATTTTTCTGCCAAGGAATCCATATCATGACGAGTGGCGGTGCTATCAAGTACATAAGATTGCAGCATGGTGTCATGTTGAATGCCCTGAAGATCGATACCGTGATTTAATAAAATATGCCGATCGTATTTCAGGTTCTGGCCGACTTTATGTTGATTAGGATCTTCCAATAACGGTTTAAACAAAGCCAATACTGTATCAATATTAAGTTGCTTAGGTGCACCTTCATAGTCATGGGTTAATGGTAAGTAGGCTGCTTCACCGGCTTTAACAGCAAATGATAAACCAACGATGCGAGCATCAAGGTAATTAAGGCTGGTGGTTTCCGTATCAAAGGCAAATAGTTCAGCTTGTTGAAGTTGATTTAACCAATAGTGCAGACGTTCTTCACTCAGTATCGTTTCGTAATTTGCTGCTATTTTTTCAGGTATTACCACTGATGTAGGTGTGACAACACCTTGCTGTTTCGATGAAAGCTCAGTAATCCAGCTCTTAAAGTCCATTTTGTCGAAGATTTCACTCAGTGCCGCGTTATCTTGAGGSYTATTAACGAGCTCWTCAATGTGCTGMTCCAAAGCAACATCACAYTTGATGGTRGCTAACAGATAACTGAGTTCWGCTAATTCYTTATGTTCTGCCAGCCTTTCGGGCATTTTCTTGGCRCCGCGAAAGTCTAATGTACGMACGGCTTCTAAGTTTTCATAAATAACATCCAGTCCGTGCAAATTTTGTAATAAACATAGTGCCGTTTTTTCACCGACACCAGGCACGCCGGGAATGTTATCAACCTTGTCGCCCATTAACGCTAAATAGTCGATGATCAATTCAGGAGGCAGGCCAAACTTGTCTTTTACACCTTCAATGTCCATGACGGTTTCTGTCATGGTATTGACTAAAGTGACATGCTTATTAACGAGCTGAGCCATGTCTTTATCACCGGTGCTGATGACAATGTCGATGCCATTTTCAGTTGCTTGACGCGCGAGAGTGCCAATAACATCGTCGGCTTCCACGCCTTCGATAGACAATAGAGGGAAACCCATCGCTCGAACAATGTCATGAATAGGTTGAATTTGTGCGCGCAGATCGTCCGGCATAGGAGGACGTTGTGCTTTATATTCGGAGTAGATATCGTCGCGAAACGTTTTACCTTTGGCATCAAATATGACGGTGATATTGCTGTTAGGGTAATCTTTTTTGAGCCGTTTCAGCATGGCGGTAACACCACGCACGGCACCCGTTGGTTCGCCAGCAGCATTACGTAAATCAGCTTTAAACATTGCGTGGAAGGCACGATAAAGATAAGAAGAACCATCAACAAGTATAAAAGGGGCAGATTGAGTCATAGTTAATTGTTATAAGTAATGAGTGATAGATTTGCTTTAATCATCGCATCGGAAATGCTATCTTTATCCGAACTTAAATGGAGCATAAATCATGTTTAACAAGTCCGCTATTGTATGCGTAGTTGCCTTACTAATGTCAGTTAATGTTTGGGCGGGTGACGCATATCTAGAAAAACCACCGGTTATTCCTCAACCATTAGTGGATGGTGAAACCATTGAACCTGAAGTAAATATCATTCAAAAAGAAGATCGTATGATTGAAGAATATCGACTCAATGGTCAGCTTTATATGATTAAAGTGACACCAACAGTCGGCCATCCTTATTACTTTATGGATACCGATGGTGATGGTTCTTTAGAAACTACCCAGCATGATTTGGACGGCATGTTAGTGCCAAATTGGATCTTGTTAGAGTGGTAATCACTCTTTAAATTCTGAGTTAAAAATGTCGGTATATACAGAAGTCGGACGCGACCAATTGGTGGCGTTTTTGGGTGACTATGCGGTTGGTGATTTGCTTTCTTATGAAGGCATCAGTGATGGCATAGAAAATACCAATTATTTTGTCACTACAGATCAAGGCCAGTTTGTGCTGACCTTGTTCGAGCAGCATGAATTTGGCGAATTGGCCTATTTTCTTGATGTGATGACCTTTTTCTATCAACATGGCATTCCGTCCGCTCACCCTGCGGCCGATAAAAATGGCCATTACCTAAAAACACTATGTGGTAAGCCCGCAGCCTTAGTTTTACGTTTATCAGGACGGGGCATTAACAGTGTAACCACGCTAGCGCAATGTACAGCGATAGGTGATGTATTAGGTCAAATGCATAATGCGGGTCAAGAATTTCAATCCCGTCGACCTACAGAACGGGGTCCAGCATGGCGACGTCAAATTGCCGATGTGGTTTTTCCTCTATTAGACGCTAAATCAGCAACCATCTTAAAAAATGAACTGGCATGCCAAGCAGGCTATCAAGATTTAGATTTACCTAAAGGCGTAACCCATTCTGATTTATTTCGTGACAATGCTCTGTTTGATGGTGATGAACTCAAAGGCATTATCGATTTCTATTATGCCTGTGACGAATATCTACTCTATGACTTGGCAGTGATGGTCAATGATTGGTGTGTCGATGAAACTGGCTTGATAGAACAAGGCCGTTATCAAGCGTTGATGACTGCTTACACCAAGCAACGTGCATTAACAGAGTCAGAACACGCTGACTGGAATCTAGTATTAAGAGCCGCTGCCTTACGTTTTTGGTTATCGCGCTTACAAGATAAGCTATTCCCACGAGAAGGTGAACTGACTCAAATTAAAAATCCTGATGCCTTTTTGAAGATCTTATTACAGCATAGGGATAGTCCACTCACATTGGACGGAATTTAAGCTAAAACATGAAAGTACTCATCATTAAGTTAACCTCGATGGGCGACTTAATGCATGCTTTGCCTGCATTAACAGATGCTGCCAAAGTTTATCCTGACATTGAGTTTGACTGGGTTGTCGACCAAGCGTTTTCCGATGTACCTTTATGGCATCCCAATGTTCGACGGGTGATTAAAACAGCACATCGACAATGGCGAAAACAACCGATCACAGCATGGCAAGATGGGCGTTTACCTACCTTTTATCAAGAATTAAACGCACATGATTATGATGTGATCATCGATCTGCAAAGTAATCTTAAAAGTGCCATTGTCTCATGGTTAAGAAAAGGCGAAGTGCATGGCCTTGATAAAAAACACTGTCGTGAAAAACCAGCTCACTGGGCCTACAAACATCACTATCAAGTTGAGTTAAAACAACATTCCATAGAAAAGTTACGTGAGTTAATGGCAAAAGCGTTGGACTATGACAAGCCCAATACAGTTGCTGATTATGGGGTAGAGCTAACCCAATACAGCTTGCCAGACTTAGAGTTTGAACTACCCGAACGTTATTTAATGTTTGTGCATAATGCCAGCTGGCTGACTAAATTATGGCCACTATTGTCATGGCAAGCGTTAGTTGAAAAAGCAGTGGAACAAGGTTATTCGGTCTTATTGCCTTGCGGTAATGATGAGGAATATCAACGGGCTCAACAGATTGCCCAAGTCAGTGAACATGCCTATGCTCTACCCAGACTGTCACTGAATGATATGGCTGCGTTGACTCAAAAAGCACACGGCGCAGTGTGCAGTGATACCGGTTTGGCTCATCTTGCCGCCGTAGCAAACCTTCCAACAGTAACTATTTATGGCGCCACCGATACTCAGTTGATTGGTACCTATGGTCAACAACAGCACCATATCATTAGTGATTTGGATTGTTCGCCTTGTTATAAGCGGCTCTGCCCGTTAGACAATGCAGAGCAGGGGCAACCAGTGTGCATGGCTAATATCGATGCAGACAGTGTTTGGCATAGACTCGAAACACATTTACCAGCACAATAACGCTACCGCTGCGCTTGCTGTAGTTACAAAACAAAAAGAAGGCTTATGAAACACGAATTTCCACAATTTCATGGTGCTCAAGTATTAGTCATTGGCGACTTGATGCTGGATAGCTTTTATTACGGTAAAGCCAGTCGAATATCACCGGAAGCACCGGTGCCAATCGTGAATGTAGAACGGATGGAAGATGTGCCCGGTGGTGCGGCCAATGTGGCGATGAACATTGCTGCTTTAGGTGCAACATGCCGACTGGGTGGCATAACGGGCCAAGATCACGCGGCCAATACCTTAAAACAACGTTTAAACTCTGTTGGTGTGGAATGTGCGTTTCACCAAACAGCTAATAATGACACCATCGTTAAACGTCGGGTGATCAGCAATCACCAACAATTATTACGTATGGATTTTGAACAGCGGTTTGTCGATGATGAATGGCACGCGATGACCGCCTTGATTGATCCGATGATGGCTGACACGTCGGTGATGGTACTGTCGGATTACAACAAAGGCACCCTAGCTGATCCTCAGCATTGGATAGAACTGGCCAAACAACACAATATCCCTGTCTTAGTGGATCCTAAGGGTTCCGATTTTAGAAAATATAATGGTGCAGATCTGATCACACCTAATATGACTGAATTTGAAGCGATCGTGGGCAAGGTGGAATCAGAAGCGGATTTAATTCAAAAAGCCCAGCATTTGATTGAATTGTTGGATATTAATGCTTTGCTCATTACCCGAAGTGAGCATGGTATGACCTTAATTCGTCGAGATCAGCCCGAGTTTCATTTACCGGCTATTGCCAAAGAAGTGGCCGATGTGACCGGCGC
>NVRG01000070.1 GCA_002400805.1 Gammaproteobacteria bacterium | reverse complement strand
CGTCTACAAATTGAGTTATCACAACAACGCATGATGCAAGATATACCGCAGGCTGATGTTGTTATTACTAACCCTAGCCACTATGCAGTTGCCTTGCGTTATGACCAAGCTAGTCCTGGGGCCCCCATCGTCGTCGCTAAAGGTGCCGATCTGATTGCACAACAAATTCGGATGGTCGGTGATGCAAATGACGTCCCTATTCTAGAAGCGCCTCCGCTAACTAGGGCCATTTATTACAGTACCGAAATAGGCGACGAGATTCCAGCTGGTCTATATATTGCAGTAGCTCAAGTGTTAGCGTTTGTCTTCCAATTACGTCGTTATAACACTCGTGGTGGCAATAAACCACACATAGACGCGGAGGACTTAGATATACCAGATGAATTAAAACGAGATTAAACCTAGATGGAAAACAACGACCTTTTTGCCCGTTTAAAACCTTTATTAAGCGGAAAGATAGCGGCGCCTATGATGCTGGTTGCATTGTTAGCCATGATTGTTTTGCCCCTCCCCCCCTTCATGCTCGATATGTTGTTTAGCTTTAATATCGCGCTATCCCTTACCATCATGCTGGCCAGTATCTATGTATTAAAACCATTACATTTTGCTTCTTTCCCTAGCATTTTACTTATCGCCACCCTACTTCGTTTAGCCTTAAATGTTGCTTCCACACGTATCGTATTACTTGAAGGGCATACGGGAACTGCCGCCGCAGGTAATGTCATTGAGGCCTTCGGTGAATTTGTTATCGGTGGTAACTACACGGTCGGTTTTGTAGTATTTGCTATTCTGGTCATCATCAACTTTGTAGTTGTCACCAAGGGTGCCACTCGTATCGCTGAAGTAAGCGCGCGATTTACCTTAGATTCCATGCCTGGTAAACAAATGGCCATTGATGCCGATCTAAACGCTGGCCTAATTGATCAGGATGAAGCCCGTAGTCGTCGTGAAGAAATAATGCAAGAGGCTGATTTTTATGGCTCTATGGATGGTGCCAGTAAGTTTGTTCGCGGTGATGCGGTTGCCGGTATTTTAATTCTATTTATCAATCTTATCGGTGGTTTTATCATTGGTGTTGCTCAACATGATTTGACCTTCTCTGAAGCCGCTCATAACTATGCCTTGCTCACTATTGGTGATGGTCTTGTTGCCCAAATTCCTTCTTTATTACTCGCTGCAGCTGCGGGTTTATTAGTCACCCGCTCTACCAAAGAAGAAGATATGGGCGAGCAAATTGTCGGCCAACTCTTTAAAGAACCAAAAACCTTAGCCGCCACCTCGGCCATCATCGGTGGTATGGGAATAATACCAGGCATGCCTAATGTGCCATTTCTCCTATTAGCAGCAGCAGGTGGAGCTGGCACTTGGCTATTAATGCAACGTCAAAAAGCTGCCGCAGCGGCAGAGATAGTTCAAGCAAGCACTCCAACGGAAATACCACGCGAACAACGTGATCTTAGTTGGGATGATCTCAGCCCCGTTGATCCTATCGGTTTAGAAGTGGGCTACCGTCTTATTCCATTGGTCGACAAAAACCAGGGTGGCCAATTGATGAATAGAATCAAGGGAATAAGGAAAAAGATATCTCAAGAATTAGGCTTCTTAATACCGCCAGTACATATTCGAGACAACCTGGATTTAGCGCCTACCGCCTACCAAATTACACTTTTTGGTGTCACTTTTGGCGAAGCTGAAATTCATCCTGAAAGAATGATGGCCATTAACCCTGGTCAAGTTTTTGGCGAGTTAGACGGCATAAAAGCTAAGGATCCAGCATTTGGCCTAGACGCAGTCTGGATAGAGCCAAGTCAACGCGAACAAGCCCAAGCACAGGGTTACACGGTGGTTGATGTAGACACCGTTATTGCCACTCACCTTAGCAAAATATTACAAAGCCATGCACATGACTTACTGGGTCGAGAAGAAGTTCAGCACATACTCGACAACCTAGCTAAGAGTGCGCCAAAGTTGGTAGAAGGCCTAGTTCCAGACATTGTGCCATTGGGAACAGTACAAAAAGTATTGCAGAATCTATTGGAAGAAAATATTCCAATTCGCGATATTCGCACAATTACCGAGGCTATCTCAGAACAAGCTGCCCGCAACCCGGATCCAGAAACGATTACCGCCTCGACCCGCGTTGCGCTAAGTAATTCTATTGTCCAACATTTGAATGGTACCCAAGCGGACCTACCAATTATCACTTTAGACCCTGAAATGGAACAGTTATTGCTTCAAGCTTTACAGGCTACCGATGGTGGTAACGCTAGTTTAGAACCAGGACTCGCTGAGAATATGCATAAGAATTTACAAGAAGCAGCACAACGTCAGGAAATGAAAGGAGAATCTTCTATTCTTGTTGTTCAAGCTGGTTTACGTTCTTGGATTTCTCGCTTTATTCGCCATTCGATTCCGGGCTTAAATGTGCTGTCTTACAATGAAATCCCCGATGATAAACAAATAAAAATCGTTGCTAACGTGGGTCGTTAGTCTATGAGGTTGTATTATGAAAATTAAACGTTTCCAAGCTGCAGATGTACGTCAAGCCATTCGCGAAGTTCGCGAAGTGCTTGGTCCCGATGCCGTTATCCTTTCTAACACTCGCGTTGATGGTGGCGTTGAAATAGTGGCCGCTACCGATTATGACGAGAATCAATTTAAACGCAGTGCTCCGGCACCCGCTCAACGAGATCGCGTTAATGAGACACCTAAGGTAGAAATTAATCCCGCCAAAGAGCCTGAACGCGCAGCGATTCCGCCACAAGCTAATATCTGGTCGCAAGAACCGACATTAATTCAAATGCGTAAAGAAATTTCAGGTTTAAAAGATATGTTGCAAAATCAACTATCAGACCTAACCTGGAAAGATATGGAACGTCAAAGTCCAATGCAGGTGCAGTTATTACAACGTCATTTGCAAATGGGAGTGCAAATTGATTTGGCCAAAAAAATCACCTCTAAAATGGGCGAAGTAAGTGATTTAGAAACGGCATGGCGTCAGTCTCTTGGTGTACTGGCCAGCCAAATCAAGATTCAACAAGACGACATTATTAATACCGGTGGCATCTATGCTTTAATAGGCCCAACCGGTGTGGGTAAAACCACAACCATAGCTAAGCTTGCAGCCCGCTGTGCACTGAAACATGGTGCAAAAAATGTTGCCCTCATCACCACCGATTGTTACCGCATCGGTGGCCAAGAACAACTGCGCACTTATGCTCGTATTCTAGGCGTACCTGTGCGAGTAGCCAAAACCCATCAAGAATTGAGTGATTCCCTTAATGAACTGCTTGATCGTCGCTTTATCCTGATCGATACTGCTGGAATGAATCAACGTGATATACAATTAACAGAAAAGTTTGCTCTGCTTAAACAGCAGTCACAACCTATAAAGAATTATTTAACTTTGTCAGCAACCACCCAAACCAGTGGCCTGAATGATATTATTAGTGCTTTCTCACACCTTGACTTGAGCGGTTGTATTTTGACCAAGACGGATGAATCAAATAGTTTAGGCGGCGCAATTTCAGCGCTGATTAACCATGACTTACCTTTAGCTTTCATCTGCAATGGTCAGCAAGTACCCGAAGATTTGATCTTGGCAAGACCCAATACACTTGTCAGACAAGCGAGTGATTTAATGACTAATGATCAACAACAGCTGGATCCACAAACCTTATCCAGTTATGGAGGTTTTGCCGCCTATGGCTGATACACCCAATGACCAGGCAAACGGTCTTAGAAAAATGACAACATCACCTCGGCCAGTAAAAGTAATTGCGATTGCTAGTGGTAAAGGTGGTGTGGGCAAAACCAACGTCACCGTCAATATTGGTGTTGCCCTCGCCTCACAAGGAAAAGATGTCTTATTGCTTGATGCCGATCTCGGCCTTGCCAATATTGATGTCATGTTAGGTCTGCATCCTCAATTTAGCTTGCAGCATGTATTAGACGGCAGTAAAACCTTACAAGAAATCATTGTTGAAGGCCCCGCTGGCCTAAAAATCATTCCCGCCGCTTCCGGTGTGCAAAAAATGGCCGAGCTCAGCCCTGCTGAACATGCAGGCATGATTCAAGCATTTAGTGAACTAGAACAGCATATTGATGTATTACTGATAGATAGCGCTGCTGGCATCGCAGATAGCGTGATCAGTTTTACCCGCGCCGCTCAAGAAGTCATCATTGTTGTTTGTGATGAACCTGCCTCTATCACTGATGCCTATGCCCTGATAAAATTACTGAGTAGACAGTATGACGTAGAACACTTTCATATTATTGCCAATATGACGCGTAGCGTATCTGAAGGTCGTGAGCTATTTAATAAAATTTCAATGGTGTGTGATCGGTTCCTAGAGGTAAACCTCGACTTTATGGGTATTGTGCCATTTGATGATGATTTACGTCGTGCAGTCAAAAAACAACGTGCTGTTGTTGAATATCTTCCTCGAAGTAAATCTGCAACGGCATTTATGCACCTTGCTAAGAAAGTTGAATACTGGCCAGTACAAAAACTACCCAAAGGCCACATGGAATTTTTTGTCGAACGTTTGATCCAATCAAGTCTGGAAATCGCATGACATGAATAAGGTGACGATGTATACCAATGATGATGCATCGAGCCAGTCCCGAGAGGCGCTGCTGGTAAAACATGCCTCTTTGGTTAAACGTATTGCCTACCACTTAATCGCTCGTCTGCCTCATACTGTTGATGTAGATGACCTTATTCAAGCAGGCATGATCGGCCTATTAGATGCATCGCAACAATATAATGCCAGTCAAGGTGCAAGTTTTGAGACTTACGCAGGCATTCGCATTCGTGGTTCGATGCTAGATGAAATTCGACGTAATGATTGGGCGCCACGTTCAGTACACCGAAAAGCCCGTGAAATTTCTGCAGTTATGCATGAAATAGAACAACAACAAGGACGACATGCTCAAGATAAGGAAATAGCAACAGCATTAGGTATTAGTATGGATGAGTATCAGCAGCAATTATTTGACTCTGCTGGCCATCAGGTCTTCAGTCTTAATGAGTTTTCTGATAATGATGAAACTCAAGCTAAGCCCATATCTAATGGTTTATCTGGCCCAGTAGAAGAATTACAATCAACAGGGTTTAAGGCGGCATTAGCGAACGCAATCTCAACATTGCCTGAGCGAGAATGTTTAATGATGGGCCTATACTATAATGAAGAGTTAAATTTAAAAGAAATTGGCGAAGTTCTTGGAGTCAGTGAATCGCGCGTGAGTCAGATTCACAGTCAAACCATTATTCGGCTTCGCTCTAAATTATGTGACTGGTTAAATTGAAAATGGAGGTATGTTTTGGATAAAGACATGAAAATCCTAATTGTGGACGACTTTTCCACAATGAGACGGATTATAAAAAACTTATTAAGAGATTTGGGTTTCAACAATACGACAGAAGCGGATGACGGTCTAACTGCACTGCCAATCTTAAAAGCAGGTGGCATAGATTTCTTGGTAACAGATTGGAATATGCCTGGAATGCAAGGGATCGATCTGCTCAAAACCGTGCGTGCCGATGAAACTCTTTCTTCCATGCCCGTTCTAATGGTGACCGCTGAAACCAAACGTGAGCAAATTATTGAAGCTGCACAAGCGGGGGTMAACGGATATATAGTAAAACCGTTCACAGCTGCTACACTAAARGATAAAATCGATAAAATCTTCGAACGTATTGATGCATCTTAAATAAGGTTTATTATGGAAACMCAAAACAACATTGAATTACTTGAGGCTGCTCGTGCCYTAGTCACAGCATTAGAAGMAAATGATGAGAAACAAGCTCAGATACATTTAGCCAATCTCTCACAGGCACAAGAAAGTGAGCTATTTCATGAAGTAGGCACGCTTACTCGTGATCTTCACCAGTCCCTCACTAATTTTAATGTCGACTCTCGGCTAATTGACTTAGCCGAACATGATATTCCTGATACTCGCGAACGCTTGAATTACGTCATTACGACGACGGAAGAAGCGGCACATAAGACGCTTGAGCTGATCGATAACACATTGCCGCTGTCTGATTCACTTAAGCTCACCGCGCAAAATATCGAAGAGAGTTGGCACCGTTTTCGCATGAGAGAAATGGGGGTAGATGAATTTCGTTCCCTGAGTGAAGAAATTGAGAGTTATCTGCCCAATGTAAAAAAACATTCTGAGCAGATCCATGAAAACTTGTTAGAGATGACGCAGGCTCAGGGCTTTCAAGATCTCACCGGACAAGTAATTCGACAGGTCATTAGCCTAGTCGGAGAAGTAGAAGATAAATTGGTAGGACTGGTAAAAATTGCCGGTAAGCACCAAACAAAGAGACCAAAAGACGGCAATGAGGTGGATTTGATTAAGGCGGAAGGCCCTCAAATCAATAAAGATAAGCCCAATGTTGTTAATAACCAAGACGAGGTCGATGATTTATTATCAAGTTTAGGCTTCTAAAGGAAACAAATGATGGCGTTAGACACTGATGATGAAATTCTGCAGGACTTTTTAGTTGAAGCTGCTGAAATATTAGAAGGACTAAATGAACAACTTGTAGAATTGGAATCTCAACCAGAAGATAGTGACTTACTCAACGCCATCTTCAGGGGCTTCCATACCATCAAAGGTGGTGCCGGTTTCTTAAGTTTAGATGCCATGGTCAATCTGTGCCACCAGTGTGAAGATTTATTTAATATTTTGCGTCAAGGTGAGCGTATCGTTGACGCCGATATGATGGATACCTTTCTCAAGGTATTAGACATACTGCATACCATGTTTGAACAAACCAAAGGCGGTGAGTACCCTTCTCCGGCAGGTGACGACGTGATGGGGCAGTTAGCCTACTTCCTTAACCCTAATGCTGCTCCCGTCGCTGAGCCAGAACCTGAAATCACACCTGAAATTGAAGCCCCAGCAGCCAGTGATGAAATCACTGAAGATGAATTTGAAAACTTATTAGACGAGCTCCATGGCCGCACCTCTCCTGGAGCAGAAAAATCCAAGCCTTCCAGTCCCCCTCCTGCAAATCACAGTGATGAAATCACCGAAGATGAGTTTGAGAACTTATTAGATCA
>NVRG01000069.1 GCA_002400805.1 Gammaproteobacteria bacterium | reverse complement strand
TTATATCGTGAGCGGCGACTGGCTCAGCTTGGTTTGGCAGGGTCGGCAAATAAGGTTGAATTTTTACAGGGTGATGCCTGTAATTTAAAACCGCTGTTCAGTGGTTATGACTTAGTACTCGCGGCGAATTTGATTGATCGTCTATACAAGCCCGGATTATTTTTAAGTACGATACATGAACGGATTAATGTCGGTGGCCTGTTATTAATTACCTCGCCTTATACCTGGCTAGAAGAGCATACCAATAAAGAAGATTGGCTAGGTGGCTTTAAAAAAGATGGTGAAAATTTCACTACCTTGGATGGCTTGAAAGCGACGTTAGCGGAACATTTTGAGTTGAAAAAAGGCCCGATATCCGTGCCATTTGTGATTCGAGAAACCAGCCGAAAATTTCAACATACCTTATCTGAAGTGACTATTTGGGAACGTAAAGGGTGACAACATTGACTGGATCAATGTTGCACAGCCGGAGGCTGCCGTTTGACGGGTGTACACAGGAAGGTGCGCTATGACCATTAACTTTGACCGGCTGATTCAGCGTGAACAGACTGCCAGTCTGAAACATGATGGTCGCAAAGGTTATTTTGGCAAAGATGACGTGATTCCCTTGTGGGTGGCGGATATGGACTTTGCGGCACCTGAAGCGGTGACGCAGGCTTTAATTGCGCGGGCTGAGCATCCTGTTTATGGGTACACCATGTATCCAGATAGTATGTTTGAAGCCATGCAATCATGGTTTCAACAGCGACATAATTGGCAGATAGATCGCCGTTCAATCGTCATGTGCCCAGGCGTAGTGCCATCACTTTATGCCGTGATTCAGGGACTGACAAAGCCTGGCGATAAAGTCATTATTCAGCCACCGGTCTATCATCCATTTTTTACCACCATTACTAAAAGTGAACGTGAGTTAGTGTTAAATCCTTTGCAGCTCAAGGATGGACTTTATCGAATGGATTTAGAGCATTTTGAACAATGCGCAGCGGAAGGGGCCAAGTTACTTTTATTCTGTTCGCCCCATAATCCAGCTGGTCGCGTTTGGCAACAAGAGGAACTTGAATCATTGTTGGCGATTGCTGCTAAATATAATGTCACCATAGTGTCAGATGAGATCCATGCTGATTTGATCTACCCGCATGAGCAACATATTCCCTTAGCGGCTATCGCGGGGGATGTTTCGGTAGTGAGCACTGTGTCTCCTAGTAAAAGTTTTAATATTCCTGGTTTAGGCTTGTCTGCGATGGTGATTAATGATCCTGAGCAGCGAAGGTTGATAAACGGGGTGTTTGAAAGTTGGCATATTAGTGCAGCCAACCCTTTTAGTATTTCAGCCTTTGAAGCAGCGTATCGTTCGGGCGCCGATTGGTTAGAACAGTTGATGATCTATCTTGATGAAACAAGAAATCAAGTTGTCGACTTCATTAAAAATAATGTGCCATCTATTAAAGTCATGCCATCTCAAGGTACGTATCTTTTATGGATAGACTGTCAGGAACTAGGATTAGCAGATGATGAGCTTCGGCTGTTTTTTATTAATGAAGCCAAAGTAGGCATGAATCCAGGCGTGACCTTTGGTGAAGTGGGTAGTGGTTTTATGCGCATGAATATCGCCGCACCACGGCAAGTCATTATGGAAGCTTGTCAGCGCATCGCTGATGCCTGTAATCAGTTATAAATCATGTCAGCTGAACCGGAACAAAAAGTGGAATTAAAATCCATTGCTAAAAGAGTAATGGCAGCCATTATTCTAGTCTGGTTAATTAAAGGTATAGAGCTGTTTTTTGCTATTGATGTGAGTGCCTTTGGTGTCTATCCTCGAGATTTGACCGGCATACGAGGCATCGCATTTGCGCCGATGATTCATAGTTCATTTGAACATTTGTTTTCCAATACCTTGGCCTTATTTATATTAGTAACCGCATTGTTTTATCAATATCCACGTTCGGCAAAAGCGGTCTTTGCCATTATCTATATTGGCTCTGGTTTGGGTGTGTGGTTATTTGCTCGTGAATCTTTCCATATTGGCGCAAGTGGATTAACTCATGGCTTGATGTTTTTCCTATTTGTAATTGGTGTGCTGCGGCGTGATAAACCAGCGATGGCCTTAGCCATGATGGTGTTTTTCCTTTATGGCAGTATGGTTTGGGGCATATTGCCAACAGAAGAACGAATTTCGTTTGAATCACATTTGTTTGGCGCGCTAATGGGTGTTTTTTGCGCGATAGCATTTCGACATAAAGATCCCAAACCTGCAGAGAAAATATATAGCTGGGAGCAAGAAGGTTATGAAGAGGATGATTTTCTTGAGCAGACGGAAGACCAAGAGAACGAAATAGAGAAGTAAACTGCTTGATCTCTCAGCTAAGATTATTGTACAAAAGTAATTTCAGCTGTATTTTTAGCGAACATGAAGATGCATAACAGATTGTTCAACCATGGCACATTAAGGAAATACTTAACCATTAGGATGTTGGCATATAGCGGTATGCAATATGCCAGAACTATTTTCAATTGATTATGGAGGTCGATGACATGTCTGATTTAGTAGGTAGTGCAGCAGGTACAGTGTGGAAATATCTGAATACTGCAGGTGAAACAAGCGTAAGCAAACTTAGCAAAGCGACAAATTTGGATAGTAAAACGGTTCAGCGAGCGATTGGTTGGCTAGCCAAAGAAGATAAATTAACGATTGCAATAAAGGGACGCACAGAGACCGTGACGCTTAAATAAGATTTATCCCCCTCGCATAATTATTAATGTGAGGGGGAATCGTATTTTCTACTAGATGAGTTTTATTCGGCTGAAAAATAAAACAATGCCAAGAAGCATGACTGGCAAGAGTTTATAGCTTTTGAATAAGATCATATGAAGATGGTTCTTGTCTCAAAGGCTTTTATCCTGCTACTCTTCGGGCACAAATAATTAAGAACTTATTATCATGACAACTGCATACGATGCCTCAGCCATTGAGGTTTTAACAGGATTGGAGCCGGTTCAAAAACGACCGGGCATGTATACAGAAACCTCGCGCCCCAATCATTTGGCACAAGAGGTTATCGATAATAGTGTGGATGAAGCTGTTGCCGGTTATGCCAATCAAATTCAAGTAACTTTACATGCCGATAACTCGATAGAAGTTGTAGACAACGGTCGTGGTATGCCGGTAGACATGCATCCTGAAGAAGGTGTTCCCGGCGTTGAAGTTATTCTGACTCGCCTCCATGCTGGTGGTAAGTTTTCCAATAAAAACTACAAATTCTCGGGCGGACTTCATGGTGTTGGTGTATCTGTTGTTAACGCCTTATCAACCCGTGTAGATGTAAAAATTCGTCGCGATGGCAAAGAATATTCGATCGCATTCGAGCATGGTCTCTTAGTTGAACCGTTAGCTGAAATTGGTACAGTCGGCAAACGAAATACCGGTACGAGTCTGCGATTTTGGCCGGATGTCAGTTACTTTGATGCGCCCAAGTTTTTAGTGTCCAAGCTTCGTCATGTATTACGTGCTAAAGCGGTATTATGTCCTGGTTTGGTGGTGAACTTTACCGATCTAAGTGGCACCGAAAAAGTCGAAGATAGTTGGTGTTATGAAGATGGAATCCAATCCTATTTAGCCTTATCAATGACCGATCAACCCTGTTTGCCTGCCACGCCATTTGTTGGTCATATCGAAGGCGAAAATGAACAGGTCGATTGGGCCTTGATGTGGCAACTAGAAAGTGGTGATGAAGTAGCAGAAAGCTACGTTAACTTAATTCCGACAGCACAAGGTGGCACGCATGTTAATGGCTTACGTTCAGGCTTATTAGAAGCCTTACGTGAATTTTGTGAGTTCCGTAGTTTATTACCCCGAGGGGTCAAACTTTCTCCTGAAGATATATGGGAACGTTGTTGTTATGTCTTGTCGGTCAAACTAGATGATCCACAATTTTCCGGTCAAACCAAAGAACGATTATCGTCACGACAATGTGCGCCCTTTGTCTCTAGTTCAGTTAAAGATGCGTTTAGCCTTTGGTTAAATCATCATGTTGAAGATGGTGAGAAAATCGCTGAATTGGCTATCAGCAATGCACAATCACGCTTAAAACAAGCGAAGAAAGTGGTGCGTAAGCGAGTGCAGTCGGGGCCAGCATTACCAGGGAAATTATCGGACTGTTCTTCGCAGGATGTCACTCGCACCGAAGTGTTTTTGGTCGAAGGAGACTCCGCGGGTGGTAGTGCTAAACAAGGACGTGATCGTGAGTTTCAAGCGATCATGCCGTTACGAGGAAAGATCTTAAATACCTGGGAAGTGGACTCATCACAGGTATTAGCATCACAAGAAGTACATGATATTGCGGTCGCGATTGGTGTCGATCCCGGCTCCGATGATATTTCCGGTTTACGTTATGGCAAAGTTTGCATTTTGGCCGATGCCGACTCCGATGGTGCCCATATCGCGACCTTATTGTGTGCCTTATTTGTGCAACACTTTAGACCTTTAGTGGAAGCAGGCCATATTTGTGTCGCCATGCCACCGCTATATCGTATTGATGTGGGCAAACAGGTGTTTTATGCTCTGGATGATGAAGAGCGTCAAATGTATCTCAAGAAGATTGAAAAAGAGAAAATAAAAGGCAAAGTCAGTATCCAGCGATTTAAAGGCCTGGGTGAAATGAACCCGTTACAATTACGCGAAACAACAATGGCACCGGATACCAGAAGATTGATCCGACTCACTATTAGCAATGATGAAGATGATGATACGATGATGATGATGGATATGTTACTGGCCAAAAAACGCGCAGCAGATCGTAAAGTCTGGTTAGAGGGACAAGGCGATTTAGCGGCGGTATGATATTTTTGAAGAGACTGCAACGATGAGCACCTTAGTTGACGATTTAGAACAATTGCCGGTACGTGATTTTACTGAAAAGGCCTATTTGGATTATTCCATGTATGTCATTTTGGATAGAGCATTGCCACATCTTGGTGACGGCTTAAAACCAGTGCAACGCCGTATTATCTATGCGATGTCTGAGTTGGGCTTAAGTGCCTTATCCAAACATAAAAAATCTGCTCGTACGGTCGGTGATGTATTAGGTAAATATCATCCACATGGTGATTCCGCCTGTTATGAAGCGATGGTATTGATGGCACAGCCTTTTTCCTATCGATATCCCTTAGTTGATGGTCAGGGTAATTGGGGGTCGATGGATGATCCTAAGTCGTTTGCTGCCATGCGTTATACCGAGTCACGTTTAGCTGCGTATACCCAAAGTTTATTAGGTGAATTAGGCCAAGGAACGGTTGAGTGGGTGCCGAACTTTGATGGCACCATGAATGAACCGTCATTATTACCAGCACGCTTACCTAATATTTTGCTCAATGGTGGTAGCGGTATTGCGGTGGGCATGGCCACCGATATCCCACCGCATAATTTACGTGAAGTGGTTAATGCGTGTTTACAATTATTAAAAAAACCTTCCACGACATTAGATGCCATATTGGAAGATATTCAAGGTCCCGATTTTCCGACCGGTGGTGAAATTATTTCCTCACGTGAGGACTTGCTGAAAATCTACACTACGGGTCATGGCTCAGTACGTCAGCGTGGTTGTTACACCGTAGAAGAGGGTGAATTAATTATCAACCAGCTGCCATATCAGGTTTCTGGTGCCAAGGTTATCGAACAGATCGCCAACCAAATGCACAATAAAAAGTTGCCGATGGTCGCAGATTTACGTGATGAATCCGATCATGAACATCCGGTAAGGTTAGTGGTAATACCGCGCTCAAACCGCATTGATTTAGATGCCTTAATGTCACATTTATTTGCCACTACTGATTTAGAACGCAGCTACCGCGTCAATATGAATATGATCGGCCTAGATGGCCGACCACAAGTTAAAAATCTGCGTGATTTACTGCTCGAATGGCTAGTATTTAGGACCGAAACAGTACGTCGCCGCTTACAGTATCGCTTGGATAAAATCATTGATCGCATGCATGTTTTGGAAGGCTTGTTAGTTGCCTATCTCAATATCGATGAAGTCATTGCCATTATTCGAACAGAAGATGAGCCAAAAGCAGTATTGATGGAACGTTTTGGTGTTAGTGATCGTCAAGCCGAATCCATATTAGAATTAAAATTACGCCACTTAGCCAAATTAGAAGAAATGAAACTTCGAGGTGAGATGGATGATCTTGCCAAAGAACGTAAATCTTTAGAGTTATTACTTAGCTCTGATACACGTTTGAAAACGTTGATTCGCAAAGAATTGATAGCGGATGCTGAAAAATTTGGTGACGATCGACGTTCAGTGATATTACAACGTGATGCSGCAAAAGCACTCGATGAGTCTGAGTTRTTGCCAACYGAACCGGTGACYATCGTATTGTCTGAAAGTGGGTGGGTGCGAGCAGCCAAAGGCCATGATGTTGATCCCGAAGCACTGAATTTCCGCACCGGAGATCGTTATGCAACCTCAGTAAAAGCACGTAGTAATCAACAAATCGTATTTTTAGATACCACCGGACGAAGTTATTCCCTAGCGGCGCATACCTTACCTTCTGCCCGAGGCCAAGGTGAACCTCTAAGTGGTCGTCTACAAGCGCCTGCAGATGCACGATTTGTTGCTGTGTTAGCTGGGGACATGGATAAACCGATGTTGTTATCAAATACTGCTGGTTATGGTTTTGTGACTAATTTGAATAACCTGCTAGCTAAAAATAAAGCAGGTAAAGCCGTCTTCAATTTACCTGCTGGCGCTGAAATTTTACCGCCGATTTGGATCAATGATGTTGAGACGGAACAATTAGCCATTGCCGCCGGTGACGGGCGTCTACTGGTCTTTGCTGCCAGTGAAGTGCCCAAGCTGAATAAAGGTAAAGGCGTCAGGTTAATTAATATTCCTCAAGCACGCTTTACTACTGAGCAGGAATGGTTACAGTCAGTCACCTTGATACCTGAAGGTCGTAGTGTGACCTTGCATGCAGGTAAGCGTCATCTCACCTTAAAACCGACTGATTTGACCCACTATGTGGGTGAACGGGGTAAGCGTGGGCATAAGTTACCGAGAGGGTTGCAGAAGGTGAGTAAGGTGGA
>NVRG01000068.1 GCA_002400805.1 Gammaproteobacteria bacterium | reverse complement strand
AACTATGTCTTTTTTTTCTGAACTGGGCTCTGTTACAGAATTTTCAGCAGCGACTCGCTCTGCATCTAACTTAAGCTGGTTTGTTCGAGCTCTGACCTTCGCTCTTAATGCTTCTAACTCTGTGCTATGTTCTTGCTTAGGTTCTGGTTCACTCTCCACCATAGGCGCGTCTGCCATTAAAGCCGTCAACATTTCTTCTTCGGTAGAAAAATCTTCATTAACAGTTGCGTCGAGTTCGGCTTCAACTGCTGGCTCAGTTGCTACTTCAGATTCAGCTGCAACTTCTGGTTCAGCTTCGACTTCTGGTTCAACTGCTACTTCAGGTTCTGCTGCTACTTCTGGTTCAGCTGCTACTGCAGTTTGAATGTCATCTTGTTGCTGCTTACTCGCTGAATCAGCAGTAACATCAACTGATTCAGCATTAGGCTTTTTTGAAAGGTCTTCCTCTTCATCATCGAGCGCGGCGAGATCTATTCCATCACCGTCATCAATGAGATCATCTTCAACACCGGCTAATAGGGCATCAACATCATCAGCAGATACGAGATCTTCTGTCGATTCAGCTTCCTCTTCCGTAGTATCAGCTTCACTACTTTCTTCTACAGCTGCTACTTCATCAACGACAACTTCTTCACTTGCTTCTTCAGCGTCAGTGACAATGTCAGTTTCTTCGGCTTCGTTTTTTTCGACATCTGCAACATCGCTGTCCGCGTCTATCGAATCTACTGTCTCGTCGACATCTGATTCAACTTCTACATCCAACTCTTCGCTCAGTGTTTCTCCATCTGTACTTGATTCGGGCTCAAGCTCAGCACTGACTTCTGCATCAACAACGGGCTCTGACTCCGCAACATCTTCGCTAACCATGTCGACTTCTGGCTGAGCAGATATGACATCCCCGCCTTGTAGCGCTTTATATTCAGCAAGTAGCCGCTCCATTTTCTGAGCCGTTACTTCAATTTGTTCATTTAATGGTAAGTCCGCAGGATCTGTAGCTGCAATGCCACCAACTGGAAGCAGATCTAAACTATTATCAATGGCCTCTTCTAATTTTTTGGGTAAGGCAGCTAAAGCCTTCGCATCATGTTCAACATACATGGCCAGAATGGATTTATAAATCTGCTGTTCACGATCTTGGAATTCTGCCGCCGATTTTTCAAGTGCATCACCACTCAAACCATACTTCTCAGCTAAAACAGCTGAAAGTTGCTCAATACGTCGCTCTTTATTACGTTTCAGTTTTTTCACTGTTATCGCTGCACTTGTCTGTATCTGCTTAGTACTTTTAGTTGCTCTTATAATAAGCCAAATAGCTAGCACTGCGAACATAGCAGCCAATTCGTACGCTAGCATCTGCAAAATAGAATCAGTTATATCCATTTATAATTCATCCCCTGGGTTAGTAGCAGCGCTTTTACGTCGCCACACAAACACACCAATACCAACCAACAATAATATGATGCCGTTGCCTATGGCTAACTTGATCGCGGGAGTAACAGCACCTTCATCTGGTGACGTTATCATCTCTTGATCAAGCCCAACCAACAACTCGTCATCTGGTTCAGGAAGTAAATCCTCCAGATTGCCATTCATTTCATCTATGACTTCAAGCTCAGGTTCTAGCGGTTCTTCTTCCATCGGCATTTCTTCTATAATTTCTTCAAGCTCTGCTTCTGGCTCCATTTCAGGCACTAACTCAGCTTCATCCTCTTCCATCAGTGGAAGTTCAATTTCTGCTGCTTCTTCAGGAATATCTCGGTCTATCAATATAATTGGGGTAGGCTGCAAAAATAGGCTACGTCCTTTTACTGTTTCACCACGGATCTGTAAAGCAAGTGAATAGTCTTCAGCCGGCTGCAAGTCAGCCAAGGTCAACTGCCAATCACCATCAAGGTTCTTCATTACATCATACGACCATTCACTACCATCTGCTGCCGTTAGCATGGCGGCAATAGATAAGTTTTCGCTCTTAATGAGTTCAACATCTGGTTTTAAAGTAAGTCGATGCGTTCGTGTATCTTCATCGGTTAACTGTTCCACTTGCACATCAAACGGTGTTTCAACCACATTAATGCTTTGACGGCGCTGACGTTCAAATGTTGCACTGGTCATGGTGACCACAACGTCATTACGTCCTGGCTGGAATAAGTCACCGATATGAGTCAGGTAGACACCTTGCTGTTGAGATTCATTTAAATCAGTCAAAACTGCATCCGCCAGCTCATTTTCTTCTTTCAATTGTGCATCAACTAATTTGAGAAAGTCCTGACGCACAATAACCTCGTTTTTCTCAGTCAAACTGACAGAAAAATCAAAGGTTTCACCGATCAGTATATTATTTGGCAAGTCCGTTGTTTGTAATTTAAGATCAGTAACCACCATCACCCGGTTATCAGGATCAAGATCCGCATCAATTTTCCAATCACCGGTTAAGGGCTGATCAATAGTGATCAAATCGTAATTATCTTCATGATGCCAACGTACATTGCCGGGCAGTTCATCATTTTTTAATCGCGATAAATCTGGTAATACAAGTTCCGTGTCTCTAGTGCCTGCACTGCGAAATACTAATAAGGTCATCTCGCTAACACTGTCATCAATTTTAAAATTGTTATCGGTTAACGGAACGGTATCGCGTTGAGCGGCCTTTTCAAATAAATGCAAGAACACTCGCTGTAATTGATCGGCCGTTTCAACTTGTTCATACCAACCATCAGTAGCGATAGAAATCGCACGTAATAATTCATGATCTGCTGTCGATGACAAAGCAATGGTATGAACGGCTACACCCACTTTTTTTAACCGTGGCACGATATTATCTAATATACGTTGGCGTGACTTTTTACTTGTTTCTTCGCCAGCAGCAACGTCGACTAGGCCATCCGATAATAAAATCACACTACGGCGAACATTAGCATCAGGAATTTTATGACTGGCGGTAGCTTTATTTAGTGCTTGTTCAATGTTAGTGAATAATCCATAGGAATGAATTTTATCTGATTGGCGTTCAGCTTCTATCTTCCATGCTTCATTGACGTCACGGATAGGTACCAACATATTGACGTATTTAGCAAAGGTCCACACTCCCGCTTTTGACTCATCGGGTAATAAACCGATGACTAAGCGTAAAGCGGGTGCCCGCAGGTTATTGGGATCATTTTTTTTCATGCTGCCAGAAACATCGATCAGGATGCGTACATCGCTGACCGGCTCTTCTGTTGTGGCGAAAACCTGCCGAATTGGCAAAGTCACTGCCAAAACAATCAGAATCAGCACAAATTTTTCAAAACGTATCATAAACTCATAACCTATTGTTATTATTAACAACGTTCGCTAACCGACTGAAATATAAAGACGGTTTCCCGACGGTTCGTTCGAAATCGTTGAGTTTGATGCAGTTTTTATGCCGTTATTAGAATATAACAACATTTTGTCTAGATACAGACAAGGAAGTACTCCTCACATCGATATGACGTGTGAGGAGTAAGTAAAGGGACTATTTCAGAGTAAATCTAAGCCGTGTTGTAGATCAGCTTGAATATCTTCAACATTTTCCAAGCCGACCGAGATCCGTAATAAACCTTGCGTGATGCCCGCTTCAGCCCGTGCTTCATCGGTTAAGCGCCCATGCGTTGTCGTTGCTGGATGGGTAATCGTCGTTTTGGTATCACCCAGATTAGCAGTAATCGATAACCACTCGGTTGAATCAATTAACTTCCATGCGCCTGCACGGCCAC
This sequence comes from Gammaproteobacteria bacterium, assembly GCA_002400805.1. Next base: position 3,411 of record NVRG01000068.1, on the reverse strand, counting down.
CTTTTACTTCAAAGGCGATAATGCCTCCAAATGCCGATTGTTGCTTTTTGGCTAATTCGTGTTGTGGGTGGCTAGGCAAGCCAGCATAAAATACTTTAGCTACTTGTGGTTGCTGTTCCAACCATTGAGCTAAGCTTGATGCCGCTGCTGAATGTGCATTCATACGCAACTCTAATGTTTCTAGTCCTTTCAGGAAAGTCCAAGCATTAAAAGGACTCATGGTCGGGCCGGCAGTACGTAAAAAACCATGCACGTCTTCACCAACAAGTTGATTGTCACCGACTACGGCACCACCCACGCAACGTCCTTGACCATCAATATATTTGGTCGCCGAATGCACAACGATATCTGCACCTTGCGCTAAAGGTCGTTGCAAGGCGGGTGTACAAAAACAGTTATCAACAATCAGTAAACAGTCATTGGCTTTCGCCAAAGCGGATAAGGCCGCCATATCCGCTATTTCATTTAATGGATTTGACGGTGTTTCCAAAAACAAGGCTTTGGTATTAGGTTTGATCGCCTGTTGCCATGCAGTGATATCAGTCAAGGCAACATAATCAGTTTCTAAACCAAACTTAGCTAAATATTTATCAAACAATACTCGGGTAGTGCCAAAAATACTGCGTGACGACACGATATGATCACCGGCCGACAATATGCCCATAAAGGTCGATAAGATTGCTGACATGCCTGATGAGGTGGCAACACATGATTCGCCACCTTCAAGGGCCGCTAGACGCTGTTCAAAGTTACGCACCGTGGGGTTGGTAAAGCGAGAATAGATATTGCCAGGTTCTTCCCCACTAAACCGAGCAGCAGCCTGTTCAGCACTATCAAAGACATAACTTGAAGTCGGAAAAATCGGCTCGGCATGCTCATTTTCAGCCGTGCGAACTTGGCCCGCTCGAACAGCACGTGTGGCAAAACCTTTTTCTTGGTCAAAATTCGTCATAGTAGAAATATCGCTGGATACTTTATAAAAACAGCAATTCTAAAAGATTCGTTACCTATGTGACTAGTGTTTTTATTTCAATCATGGATACATCGTCTGTTGAAGCGGCACCATCAGTAAAGATTCTTACTGATTTTTTAATATTCTCAAGGCGCCCTTCATGATTTGCTTTACATTGAAGTAACAGTTCTAATCGATCCTGACCAAACATATCACCTTGATTRTTTTCGGCTTCAGTCAAACCATCACTATAGATATACAGGTTATCACCGGTTTCCAGYTGCACTTCATATRCTTGCATCTCTTCTTGCTCATAAGTCATCACACCYAACGGTAAATGATTAGCAGGAAAACGATGTCGAATCGCACCCGTTGAACTGACAAGCAGTACATCAGGTACCCCGGAATTCCAAATCTGCGCCGTCGTCCGTGTTGCGTTAAGATCTATACCCGCAATGCAACAAAACATGCCCGTAGGTAAGAGTGAGTTTAACTTGTTGTTTAACTCCCCCATTAACACCTCTAAGGGAAGATTTTTTGACGTTACCGCTGCATAGATAGAGGATACCGGTACCGCACCTAATGCCGCGGGTAAACCATGGCCGGTAAAATCACATAAAATCACTCTCAACCCGCCATCCTCTAAGATTGAAGACAAAATCATGTCTCCACTAAAAGAGCCCATCGGCTCACACCATGAAACTAATTCAGGAATAACTTCGTTACTTGTTGCTGTAATATTTTCAAACACATGTTTTGCAATCATTTCTTCTTGTTCAAGCTGACGGTGTTTTTCAGTTAAATCATCCATCGTTTGCTGTAATTTAGCATCAGCAACTTTGTGATCGTTAATATCAAGACTGGTGCCAATCATGCGTGTTGGTTTGCCATCTTCAGACCACTCAACAATTTTACCACTATCACGCACCCACACCCAATATCCTAGTTTGTGTCTCAAACGCACTTCACACGAATAACTATCTATTTCACCATTGCAGTATTTGTCTAGTTTTTCCATCAAAACATCACCATCCTCTGGGTGCGTTTGAGCTATCCACGTTTCAATGTTAATCGGCTGTAGTTCCTGCAGCTTATAGCCCATAATCTTTGCCCAGCTCTCATTAAATGACACTGTGCTGGTATGCATATCCCAGTCCCACACACCTACGTCAGTACTATCGATAACCAGTTCAAGTTGTTTTGAACTCTCTGACAGCTCATCAAGTGCTGCCTGAGTTTCAACCCCACGTTGCTCAAGCGCTTGCTCATAATTGCTACGCATCGTCAGCATATGGTTAAATGCCGTCGAAAGCTGCGTAATTTCGTCATTAAATTTGTTACTTAGTCTAACTTTCTGCTGAGATTCACCCTCAGCCATTAACAAAGAAGCCTGAGCTAACCGTGCAATAGGGCGAATAAAATGCTGAGCCTGAAGTGCAGCAACAAAAGCAACAACGATTGCTGTAATTATCATCAACATGATGGCAACTTTTCCGGCAAAAGCAGCGTCAGAAAATGCCTCGGCCGCATTTATTTCACTGACTAAGATCCAGTTAATATCCCCTATCTTCACCGTCTGATACTGGCCAAGAACAGCTTTGCCTTCAGGACCGAGATAGTTAGAAACCTTAGATACGTTCTTACTATCATCATTGCGTCGTTGTGTGTACTGACTTAACGTCGTCGTACTCACATCTCTGGCTAAGACTTCACGCCAATTATTATGGCGAAGAGGTGTACGTAAATAGCCATCACTGCCAACAATATAGTGATGTAGGGAGCTGGCTTCCGTAGCTTCCGTAGCTTCCGTAGCCTGAAAGATGCTAAACAATCTATCAAAACGTAGTTGCATGGCAAATACGCCCGCTTTGTCTCCGGATTCATCTAATATAGGTGCCGTTATAAAGCCGGCTATGGCTAAATCGGAAGGGAAGTATCGTTCCATTCCTGAAAACTGAACCTGTCCTGACTTCAGTGTTTTCTTTATCGCTTTAGCAAAGCCAGTTTGGCTGAAAACCCCGTTGTATATATTGGTTCCCCAATCAGATTCTCGCTCTACGGTATAGAGAATATTGCCTCGCTTATCAATAAGAAATAAATCATAGATGTAATTGTAACGGCGATTCAATTCAACTAAACCATTAGGAACCGTATCTATTCGTCGCTGCCAATCAAAGCTTTTTATATAATCACCCAATGATTTTCCACTTTGCTCAAAACCTGCTTGCAGCGTTTGCAATAAAGCAATATTTTCATTTAACTCAGCTTGATTACTAACATCCAGTTGCCTATTCTCAAACCAATTTGAAATATATGCGACTGACAGTTCTGCTGATTGCTCAAGGTTATCGGCAGCCATTTCGCTAAGGCTGTTTTTAGTCTGGTTATAATTAAACCAAGATACAAAACACAACGGCAGGAGTGACAGCACTAAAAACCACATCATCAATCTTTGCCGT
>NVRG01000067.1 GCA_002400805.1 Gammaproteobacteria bacterium | reverse complement strand
GTAAACCAGATTGGTGTTTGGCGACTTAACGTAGTTCGCCTTGTCTTTATAATGTTGGTATCCGCTTTAGGCTGGCGCTTAACCGATATTCAAATATTAAACACTGACTTTTTGCGTAATCAAGGTGATGCCCGTCACGTACGGAAAGTGCCAGTAGCTGCACATAGAGGCATGATTTTAGACCGACATGGTGAACCACTGGCAATTAGTACACCGGTACATTCTGTTTGGTTGAATCCTCAAGAAGTCGATCCTAATAACAAAGATTTAAGACAATTAGCACAAGTATTGAACCTAAAAATAAGCACAATACAGAAAAAGATAAAAGCCCATCAGAAGCGTGAATTTATTTATCTAAAAAGACGTGTTACCCCCGAATTGGCTGCGAAAGTTAAGCAGCTTGAAATATCAGGTGTTGCGTTGCAACGAGAATATAAACGTTACTATCCGACCGGTGAAGTTACTTCACATGTGGTCGGGTTCACCAATATTGATGATGCAGGCCAAGAAGGTTTGGAATTGGCATATGATGATGTGTTAACGGGTGTGCCCGGCTTGAAGCGCATGATTAGAGATAGTCGTGGGAATTATGTCGGTGGTGGTGGACAGTTACGAGCTACAAAAGCAGGGCAGAATATTAGTCTAAGCATAGATTTAMGGCTACAGTACTTAACGTATCAAGCACTAAAATCTACCGTTAATAAGTTTCATGCACGGTCAGGGTCAGCAGTCATCCTAGATATTAAGACTGGAGAAGTGCTAGCGATGGTGAATCAACCATCGTTCAATCCAAACAATCGACGTGGTCTTAAAACCAGCGATTTTCGTAATCGTGCGGWTACTGATGTGTTTGAACCCGGTTCAACCGTGAAACCATTCACTGTGGCTGGCGGCTTGAAATCAGGRAAATTYAATTTAGCATCAGAAATTGATACTCGGCCAGGCTTATTTAAAGTGAGTGGGCACACCATTAAAGATTTTCGAGATTATGGCAAGATTGATCTTGCAACGTTGATTCAAAAATCGAGTAATGTCGGTGCAAGTAAAGTTGCTTTAGCACTTGAGCCTCAAGAGTTGTGGCACAGTTTTTCTGCATTTGGTCTGGCACAAGCGACAGGCTCCTACTTTCCAGGTGAAGCCATGGGRAARATGCCTGACCCTCAATCATGGCGAAAACTAGATAGGGCWACCTTGGCATATGGATACGGGGTRGCTACGACGGCTTTGCAACTGGCTCGAGCATAYAGCGTGTTGGCTAATGGTGGCATATTACGTCCAATCAGCTTTATCAAAACAGAGCAGGTGCCAATAGGCCGACGTGTGTATTCAACAGATGTGATGAAGCAAGTACTCACCATGATGGAAAAGGTTGTTCAACAAGGTGGTACCGCACAAAAAGCAGCCGTGGCAAACTACACCGTTGCAGGCAAAACAGGAACCATTAAAAAAGCAACCTCAGGTGGCTATGCAGATGACCATTACATATCATCTTTTGCAGGCGTGATTCCAGCTAAAAACCCGCGTCTTGCGATGGTCGTTATAGTGGATGATCCTCAAGGAGATAAGTATTACGGTGGTTTAGTGGCGGCACCTGTATTTGCAGAAGTGATGACCGGTGCCATGCGCTTGTTGAACATTGCCCCGGATAATTTGCCGATGACACAGTTGCAGGTGGCACAGAAATGATGACTGCAGATGTAAAGATGCATGCATTGTTAAAGGGGATGTTTTCTGAGCAAGCATCTTCACCAGATGTCAGTGTGACGCATATTACCTTAGATAGTCGTCAGGTACTGCCTGACAGTCTATTCCTATTGTTAGCAAAAGATGCTGAGCAACGATTACAGTATTTAAATCAAGCTATAAAGCAGGGTGCAATAGCCGTAGCGTTTGATAGWCAGCAAYTATTATCAGATGAAGAACAKAACGTCTGCCAGCAGCATAAAYTRACCTCATAYCCTGTAAATAATTTATCAGACAATGTCGGTGAAATCGCGGCAAGRTTTTATGGYCATCCMTCTAAGAATTTAACKGTTATWGCKATCACGGGCACAAATGGAAAAACATCTGTTAGYCAGTTTATTGCCCAAGCGTTCGAGTCATTAAAYATTCCCTGTGGTGTGATTGGMACGCTAGGTGTMGGTCGARTAAATCAATTGAMATTTACGGGTATGACAACACCGGAYCCGGTGACATTACAAGCGATGCTCGCAGACTTTAAAACACAAGCTATTAACCATRTTGTGATTGAAGCCTCATCTCATGCCTTAGCGCAGGGTCGATTAAATAGTGTTGATATTGATATCGCAGTATTGACTAATCTAAGCCGTGATCACCTTGATTACCACCAATCTATGGACAGTTATGCTGCTGCAAAACAGCGTTTATTCGAGTTTGCCAGTATTAAACATGCGGTAATTAATCTTGCTGATGATTTTGGGAAGTCGGTAGCTGAGGAAGTAGATCGTACATCGGTACAGTTACTGACCTATAGCAGTGAGGCCTTGTCACCACCACATCACGAAATGCATATTCAGGCTGTAGCAATTAACACTAAACCTGAAGGCATTAGTTTTAAACTACAAAGTAAGTTTGAATCTGTCGATGTAAATAGTTCGCTGCTTGGACGTTTTAACATTGATAATCTTCTAGCCGCCATTTTAGCGTTGCACGCATCAGGCATTGAGTTCAAACAAACGATAGAGGCGATTACTCACTGTCATGCAGTAGAAGGGCGAATGGATGTCTATGGTGGTGGGAATCAAGTTCAAGTGGTCATTGACTTTGCCCATACGCCAGATGCCTTAACTCAAGCACTTAGCTCACTCAGAACTCATTTAACCAAAGAAGGTCAACTATGGTGTGTATTTGGCTGTGGTGGTGATCGAGATAAGGGTAAACGTGCATTAATGGGCGCTAGTGCTGAACGCAATGCGGATAAGTTAGTCATTACTGCTGATAACCCGCGCAGTGAATCGAATGTGATGATAGTTAACGATATTGTTGCCGGTATCAAGCATGTCAATGAAATACACATCGAACATGACAGACAAAAAGCCATTAGCTACGCAATTAATGCTGCAACGATAAATGATATCGTTTTGGTGGCCGGCAAGGGCCATGAGAAATACCAAGAAATTGCCGGTATCAGACATCCATTTAATGATGCACTTGCGGTGACCAAGGTACTTAGCGCTGCCAACGACGGGCATCATTTTGACGTGGGAGCAGAGCAGTGAGCATGCAGCTACTTCTATCTGAAATTAGCAAGGTGATAGCGTGTCCATTACCTAAGCTTGATGCCGTGGTCACGGGTATGGTTATAGATAGTCGCAAAGTTGAAACGGGCAATTTATTTATTGCTTTAGCTGGCGAACATGTGGATGGCCATGATTATWTGGCAGAAGCGAGATCAGCAGGTGCAAGTGCAGCATTAGTTTCACAACTTCAAGACGATGACTTGCCGCAATTATTAGTAAAAGATGTCGTCAGTGCATTTGGACAAATTGCAGCGCATTGGCGGCAACAATGTGCGGTGAAAGTGGTGGCTATTACTGGAAGTAATGGTAAAACAACGGTGAAAGAAATGTTGGCTTCTATACTCGGTCAAAATGGCAAGGTACTAGCCACACAAGGCAACTTGAATAATGAATTAGGGGTACCACTTACCTTAGCGCGATTAGATAAGAACGATGACTATGCGGTGATAGAAATGGGTGCGAGTCAAATGGGCGATATTGCAAGTCTAGTTGCCATTGCCCAACCAGACATTGCGCTTATTAACAATGTAGCGCCTGCCCACTTAGAAGGTTTTGGTGATGTTGATGGGGTAGCCAAGGCGAAAGGTGAAATTTTTGCTGATTTAGGCCCGGATGGTATTGGCATTATCAATACTGATATGCCCTATGTTGATAACTGGAAGCAAGTGCTCGCTGACAAAAAAGTGATTTCATTTGCACTTGAGAATGATGCGGATATTACAGCTCAAGATATTCAACTGGATACGGCGTCAAGTCACTTTATGGTCGAGCTTGGAAAGCAATTCCATTATATAAATCTACCACTTACAGGGCTACATAATGTGGCCAACGCCTTGGCGGCAATTTCGGTAAGTGATGCATTAAATATTCCTGCTTCTGCAATGGAGAAAGGCTTGGCAGCAATGAAAGGTGTGCCTCATCGATTGCAGTTAAGAGCCGGCCTTAATCAGTCCCAGCTTGTTGATGATACTTATAACGCTAATCCAGCCTCATACAAGCAAGCCTTAGCGAGCCTGCAAACCTTCTCTGGAGAACATTGGTTGGTATTGGGTGATTTTGGTGAACTAGGCAGTGAAAGTAAGCAGTTACATCAACAAATGGGTGAGGACGCTAAACAAGCAGGCATAAAACGTTTGTTTGCAATTGGTGAAAATAGTCAGTTCGCAGCCCAATCATTTGGAGAGGGTGCCGTTCATTTTGAGGATATGAAGCAATTGCAGCAGCAGTTACAACAGGAATTAACACGCGAGATCACTTGCTTGATTAAAGGCTCTCGTTTTATGCAATTAGATAAGTTAGCTGATGTATTAGCTGATGGGGGAGAAGGCTGATGCTGATCTATTTAAGTGAATATTTAACTCAGTTTTATAGTGGTTTTAGTGTTTTTCAATATCTAACTTTACGCGCAATTCTAGGCGTTATTACCGCTTTAGGTATTGCCTTGATCGTGGGGCCGACCATGATCCGCCACCTTAGTTTTAAACAGATAGGCCAAGTGATCAGAGAGGATGGTCCTGAATCACATCTGAGTAAAGCAGGCACTCCAACGATGGGCGGAGCGCTTATTTTAGTGGCCATTGCCGTCAGTACCTTATTGTGGGCAGACTTATCAAATCGTTATGTATGGGTGGTATTGGCCGTTACGATGGCATTTGGTGTGATTGGATTTGTCGATGATTACATAAAACTAGTACGCCAAGATCCAAAAGGATTATTAAGTCGATATAAATATTTTTGGCAATCTGTGGTGGGTGCAGGTGCGGCTGTGTTTTTATATCAAACCGCAGTCATACCTGCTGAAACTCAGTTGATAGTTCCATTCTTTAAGGATGTCATTGTTCCCTTGGGTGGCTGGTATATGTTGCTGACATATTTAGTCATTGTCGGCAGTAGTAATGCGGTGAATTTAACGGATGGTTTAGATGGCTTAGCGGTAATGCCGACGGTAATGGTAGCGTCAGCTTTAGGCTTATTTAGCTATCTAACGGGCCATTATGAATTTGCGAATTACTTAGCAATTCCGTATATACCAGATGCAGGTGAATTAACTGTATTTTGTGCCGCTATGGTCGGTGCTGGTTTGGGTTTCTTATGGTTTAACACCTATCCAGCACAGGTCTTTATGGGCGATATCGGTGCCTTAGCATTAGGCGCCGCCTTAGGTACTGTTGCGGTATTAGTCCGCCAAGAATTGGTATTAATGATAATGGGTGGCGTATTTGTCATTGAAACTCTGTCCGTCATAGTACAAGTTGCTTCATACAAACTACGAGGTAAACGTGTATTTTTGATGGCACCGATTCATCACCATTATGAATTAAAGGGCTGGCCAGAACCTCGCATTATTGTTCGTTTCTGGATCATTACCGTGTTCTTGGTATTAGTTGGTTTGGCGAGTCTCAAAATACGATGAGTGCACAGGCAAATCATATGCATCAACATACAAACTGTCTGATCATCGGATTGGGCAAGACAGGATTGTCGTGTGCTAAATTTTTGGTGCACCATGAAATTGATGTTGCCATTATGGATACGAGAGCGTTGCCGCCATCATTAAGCGTACTACAGCAGGAATACCCAGAAGTTGTGGTTAAAACAGGTGGTTTAGACCTCGACTGGATGAAACAGGCCGATATGATTGTATTGAGCCCTGGCATCGATCCTCGTTTACCAGAAATTGCAGCAGCAAGAGCGGCTGGTGTTGAAATGGTAGGCGATATCGAACTGTTTGCTCGATATGCTAATGCCCCGATTGTGGCTATTACGGGTTCAAATGGAAAAAGTACGGTGACAACCTTACTCGCTGAAATGGCTGAAAAAGCAGGAATAAATATCGCTGTAGGAGGAAACCTAGGCACACCGGCATTAGATTTAATTACCGAATCAGCGCCTGATTTTTATATCGTAGAGTTATCGAGTTTCCAATTGGAAACGGTTAAATCACTTAATGCGTTTGCAGCAGTGATTTTGAATGTAAGCCCAGATCATTTAGATCGCTATGACAGCATTGAAGCGTATCAACAAGCCAAAGCTCAAATCTTTAATGGTGATGGTGTCATGGTGATAAATCGTGATGATGAGGTGGTAAACCAGTTATCACAACCGCAGCGAAATCAAATTGGCTTTAGCTTGCACGAAACAAAGGGTGTGGATTTTGGCCTGATAGAAAAAGAAGGTCGGCAGTGGTTAGCAGAAGGGTCGCAAGCGCTTATTGCTGTGGAGGAGATAAAGATCGTTGGCAAACATAACGTGGCCAATGCTCTATCGGCTTTAGCATTAGGTTCGGCAATGGCTTTGCCAATGACATCAATGTTATCAGCATTAGTTGAATATAAAGGTCTGCCTCATCGCTGTTGCTATGTTGATGAGGTTAAGGGTATACGCTGGTATAACGATTCTAAAGCGACCAATGTGGGTGCAACACTAGCAGCAATAGAAGGTTTAGCAGAGTTAGGCAAGATGATATTAATTGCTGGTGGCATCGCTAAAGAACAGGATTTTTCAGCATTATCAACGGCTTTAGCACAATCAGTTCGAGTTGTAGTGTTACTTGGTCAAGATGCAGCGCAACTTGCGGCCGTCATACCTAACACCGTATTAACGATCCATGCTGACAGCATGGCCGATGCTGTAAATAAAGCAGCTGAAATAGCCATTGCAGGTGAGAATGTACTGTTATCACCTGCGTGTGCAAGCTTTGATATGTTTAGTGGTTATGAAGAACGTGGTGAAAAGTTTGAGCAACTGGTGCAGGAGTTGTCAGCATGAAACAGGCAACGCTGACATTTGATCGTAGTTTGTTGTTTGTCACCATGACATTGTTAATCATAGGTTTGGTGATGGTTGCTTCTGCTTCAATCACGATTGCAGACAGCAAAATGTCACAGCCTTTATATTATTTCAT
>NVRG01000066.1 GCA_002400805.1 Gammaproteobacteria bacterium | reverse complement strand
GATAAAGCATTTGAAACATGGCAGCGCATAAAGCCTGCGTATCAATTTAGTGAACAAGACAAACTTCATATTCAACGATACATTGCTAACCGCGCCGCCTTAAACCGAGAAGATCGAACATTAGAATATTTTGCCGATCTCCCAGCTGAACCGTGGCGAGTTCGAGCTGCATTATGGCAACAAGACTGGCAAGCAGCGTTACAAGCCATTCTTAGTCTCAATATTGATGAGCAAAAATCCACTCGTTGGCAATATTGGTTAGGTCGCAGCCAAGCAGCATTAGGGCAATTGCAATCGGCTAATGATACCTTGCTAGCTTTAGTCTCTGAACGTGACTTTTATGGCTTTCTAGCCGCTGACCGTCTTAATCTACCCTATCAAATGAACCACAACCCAATTCCATTTGAACAAGTGGAATTAACCACCTTTTCACAACGACCTGCAATTGCAAGATTACGTGAGTTCTATACACTCAATATGGGCCTTGAGTCACGCCGTCAAGTTTATGCATTAAAGCAACGTCTATCGCCGCGTGAATTACAACTCCTCGCCACACTCACTCATCGATGGGGTTGGCATAATCAAACCATTGCCGTACTGGGTAAGGCTCGCTATTGGGATGCCTTAGATCTACGTTTCCCCATCCTCTTTGACTCAGCCATTTTAAAAGCAGGGAAAAGTAATGGCCTTGATCCCTCATGGTTATTTGGCATTGCCCGTCAAGAAAGCGCGTTTAATCCACAGGCACGATCTCCTGTAGGTGCGATGGGCTTAATGCAGCTCATGCCTAATACTGGAAAATTAATTGCTAGATTGATCAATCGGCCCTTAAAGAAAACTCAGGAATTATTAAATCCTGATAGAAACATTCAATTGGGCAGCGCTTATTTAAAACGAATGTATGATCAAAATCAGCGTAACCCTGTATTGGCCACGGCCTCATATAACGCCGGTCCGCATCGGGTAAAAAACTGGCTGCCTAAACAAGAATTAGCGGCAGATATTTGGCTAGAAAATATTCCATTTAATGAAACAAGAAAATACACCAGTAATGTTCTTGCCTATGCCGCTGTATTTGATTACCAACGCAAACAAACAATTACGCCCATAACCACACGTATGCCTGCAGTTCAGGCTAAAACGCCTTAAACCTAGATTCTGCAGTTAAAGTCGTTGATTCTAAGTTAAACTAAGTGCATGGAAATCTATCTCGTCGGCGGCAGTGTTCGCGATCAATTATTAGGYTTGCCAGTCAAAGATCGTGATTGGGTCGTTGTTGGCAGYTCACCGGAAGAATTATTATCCAAGGGCTTTCAGCCTGTTGGTAAGGAYTTTCCCGTTTTTTTGCATCCRCAAACACATGAAGAATATGCGCTAGCCCGCACWGAGCGMAAAACCGATCCCGGTTACCGTGGTTTTGTTGTTCATGCCGCCCCCGATGTAACCTTRGAACAAGATTTATGTCGTCGTGATCTCACCATTAATGCCATTGCTCAAACTGAAGACGGCCAGTTAATTGATCCGTTCGATGGTCAACAAGATCTAAAAAATAAAATACTCCGTCATGTCTCACCTGCCTTTGTTGAAGATCCTGTTCGTGTTTTACGTATAGCCCGATTTGCAGCACGTTTTGGTTTTACTATTGCTAATGAAACCAAAATATTAATTGAGCAAATGATCGCCGCAAATGAACTCGAACATTTAGTCGCCGAACGTGTGTGGCAAGAGTTAGAAAAAGCATTAGCCAGTAAGCAACCTTCCCTGTTTTTTACTACGCTACGAGAAGTGGGTGCATTGGAAACTCTATTTCCCGATGTCGATCGCTTGTTTGGTGTTCCACAAGTAGCCAAGTGGCATCCTGAAATTGATACTGGCATCCATGTAATGATGGTCATCGATCAAGCCGCACGTTTGACTGACGATATTGCCGTTCGATTTGCAGCGCTTTGCCATGATTTAGGCAAGGGAACGACWCCAYCAGACATCCTGCCAAAACACATTGGTCATGAACAWCGAAGCATAKMKCTCACGGAAAAGTTATGTGATCAATTACGGGTTCCCAACGAGGTCAAGTCACTCGCATTAAAAGTGGCGGAATACCATACCCACATCCATTTATTATTTGAAATGCGCGCTGAGACTATATTAAAAGTGATCGAAGCCTTAGATGCCTTTCGWCGACCMGCRCGGTTTRCCCAATATTTACTCGCTGGTGAAGCAGACTGTAGGGGCCGTACTGGTTATGAAAATACTCATGTACCCGAAATTCCTGCTTTTCAACGCTGTTTTACTGCTGCCCAGGAAATAACGGCTAAACCTTTTGTTGACGCTGGCTTACAAGGTCCCGCGATAGCTGAAGCCATACGGCAACATCGAGTCACCGCCATAGAAAATATTATGCTCGAATGGCAGCACTGACACGAATCGCATCATCGTAATGCATTCTGCTGCGAGCAAGATAGACATTCAGGTATTACACTGACATTACATCACGTATACTTTTGTACTTAATTTGAATATTCACAGGAAGCCTCCTCCATGAGCAGTAACATCTCCGCCAACTGGACTAGTGTTAACGCAGCATGCCAACCACTGGTTGACAGTCTTATTGCCGATGCTCAAGCACTTCAGCTTGAAATTAGTACGCTTAGCAATGGCACTCGAATTGTTGATGCGGGTATTAACTGCACTGGTGGTTTAGAAGCAGGTCGCCTTATTGGCGAAATCTGCATGGGTGGCCTAGGCACGGTTACTTTAGGTACCAATAGCGGTTTTGATAACTGGCCTTGGTCAGTAACTGTGCATGCCAAAACACCCGTATTAAGTTGTCTTGGTAGCCAATATGCAGGTTGGAGCCTGTCACATAAAAGTGAAGACAGTAAATTTTATGCCTTAGGTTCAGGGCCTGGCCGTGCCTTAGCGGGTCGAGAAGAAGTGTTAAAAGAGTTCGGCTATAAAGACAGCGCTAGTTCGACGTGCATCGTCTTAGAGGTTGATAGTTTCCCACCGGTAGAAGTGGCGGAAAAAGTCGCTGACAACTGCGGTATAAAACCTGAARATTTAACCTTTATMTTAACACCCACWGCTAGCCTAGCMGGTGTGATGCAAATTGCTATTCGTGTATTAGAAGTCGCCATGCACAAAGCGCATACCTTRCATTTCCCKATGGAAAARATTATTGATGGYTTTGGTGTTGCYCCYGTTGCACCWCCTGGCGGTGATTTTATAACCGGTATGGGCCGTACTAACGACGGTATTCTTTATGGTGGCATGGTTCACCTCTTTATCAATGGCAGCGATGAAGAAGCACAAGAGTTAGCAGAAAAAATGCCGAGTAATACCTCGTCCGATTATGGTCGCCCTTTTGCTGAAATCTTCAAATCATATGACTTCGATTTCTTCAAAGTTGATCCTATGTTATTCAGCCCAGCAAAAGTAATTGTTACTAACGCAGCAACAGGTAAGAGCTTCACTGCTGGTGAGTTAAATCAAGAGCTACTTACACTTTCATTTGGTTTATAAATAAACATTCAGTAGCGGTCATGGCCGCTGCTGAACTCTATTATCTATGACATCACCACGTATCGTTATCTTCAATGACACTCATGGCTGGCATAGCGAACAACTCGTATCAGCCTTGGCTAAGTTAGGCATCGAAGCGCTATGTGTCGACCTTGCTGAGTGCGCCATTGATCTAGACCAAGCATCCGGTTTATCCATCCCCGGATTTGAAGAGCAGCTACCAGCAGCGGCCATTGTTCGGGGCATTGCGCCTGGCAGCCTTGAACAGATCACCCTGCGTATGGATGTCTTACATACCTTAGCTGAGCTTAAGGTACCGGTATTTAACCCTGCCAGTGCCATTGAACATACCGTCGATAAAGCACGTACCTCATTACGTTTACATTTATCCGAATTAAGTACACCACGCACTTGGGCCTGTGAAAACAAAGCCAAAGCAACAAAAATTGTTAAACAACAGTTATCTCTAGGTCGAACATTAGTCATCAAGCCCTTGTTTGGCTGCCAAGGGAAAGGCATCGAAAAAATCACCTCCCTAGCTGATTTTGAGGCTATTTCCGCGGTGGGCGATGCTTTTTACTTGCAACACTATATTGAGCCATTTAAACAAGGTGAGTGGCAAGATTGGCGCATATTAGTGATCGATGGCCAAGTTTGCGCCGCCATGTCGAGACAATCAAAACACTGGATAACTAACTTCGCACAAGGTGCCAGTTGCTTAGCAACCACGGTCACACCAGAAATGGAACAGCTTGCTATTAAAGCCACACTAGCAGTGCAAGCAGACTATGCTGGCGTGGATTTAATTAGAACCGGTGATGGCAGTTATACCGTGCTTGAAGTAAACAGCGTTCCTGCTTGGAAAGGTCTTTATCAAGCCACCAGTATCGATGTGGCAGGCCATCTTGCTCAGGCGCTAGCCCGTCGAATAAACAGTGTATCAGCAAGCCAGTCAAAATCTGATCATGCTATCTAGTCAAGAAGTAGCAGAATGCATTCAATGGGCTTGCGAACAAGAAGTAGCAGCACCAAAACCGGGCAATGTGAATTGCTTTAGTGGCGGTCATAATATGCAGGTTCAGGATTTCCTTCTCAGTGCAAAAGCTATTGCGCCCGTCTTAGCCAATCCAAATTTGACCGTAGGTGAGTTAATTTTACAAGCGATTCAGGCAACCCGAACTGTTGTTAATTGTAATACCAATCTGGGCATCGTATTGTTATTTGCACCATTATGCCGGGCCATTCATGGCTGTCGCACATTCGAGCAATTACCCGAAGCGTTAAGTCAGATTTTAAATACATTGACCATTGATGATGCAAAATCTTGTTATCAGGCCATTCGTTTGGCTGATGCAGGTGGGCTGGGAAAGGCTGAAAAACACGATATAAAAACCATACCAACTATAAACTTAAAACAGGCGATGGCGCTAGCCCAAAAGCACGATACTATCGCCAAACAATACCTCAATAATTACCATGAAATTTTCTATATTGGCTTGCCAAGTTTGACATCGGCGATTAATTGTGAGGAAAGTATTGAATGGGCTACCGGTTTAGCGTATCTTAAGATCTTATCGAGTGTTCCGGACACGTTGGTTTGCCGAAAGCAATCACGTGAACATGCTAGTGCAGTGAGCAAAAAGGCTAAAGACTTAGTTAAAAAAATGAATAACATCTATAGGTTAAGTCATTTAAGAAACGATATCATTGCTTGGGATAACGAATTAAAGAAGGAAGCAATTAATCCTGGAACTACCGCAGATTTGACCGCAGCGACGCTGCTGTTATACGCATTCCAATCTAAGCTTTCTTCACACAGAATTTCAGTACCATAATGCTTTTTTTAGCGGATAGTACTGAGCAGGACATACGTTCCTTTATCACGTATAACCTCACCTTAATAATAAGGCGGGGGAAAAATGGGTATTTTTAACAATTTTTTTGGAACAGGAAAAACTAACATGCCAGTAATCGATCGCGTACTTGTAGGTGAATCTTTAGTCATTGAAGAYGGTGACTTAGATAACGTAGCTCACATTGACTTACTAATGGGCCCTCGTGGYTCRGCWGCAGAAGATGCATTYTGYCGCACRATGACAGACCAAAAAGCAGGYGTTAAYGGCTTAYTAGCCGTTGTTGCACCTAACYTWATGGTTAAGCCASCWACAGTAATGTTYAACAAAGTTACTATCAAAAACATGAAGCAAGCCRTWCAAATGTTYGGCCCAGCACAACGTGGTGTTGCYMTRGCTGTTGCTGARTGTGTTGAARATGGMACTATYCCWATGGCWGAAGCTGATGATTGYTTCATYTGTGTTGGTGTWTTYATYTCKCCAACTGCTGATAGCGACCARAAGATCCAAGAYTGGAACTAYCGTGCAACKAAAGAATCAATCSAACGTGCWGTWGCTCGTGAGCCRWMAGCGGCTGACGTTGTWGCACAATATAAAGCTAGTGAACACCCATTTGCAGCTAGTTAAGCTGTAGATTGCACAAAACACCGCTCTCTCATTGAGAGGGCGGTGTCCTGTTTCAAAAGTCACTAATCACTTTAGTGCTTATGTTGCCCTTGTGCAACGCACTGGCAACTAAGGTGGCATCTATGCCTTGTTTGGCTAATGTAGCCAAGTCCCCCTCATTCCGAACGCCTCCTGCTGCAACTATCCTGCTATCTACCGCTAATTCCCTCACCTTAGTTAACAAAGAATAATCTGGCCCCAAGCCAGCACCGACAAAATCCAAATTCATCACGATCACATTTTTGGGCCAATTCTCAGCCCGTTCTATAAGATCTGGTTTTCCTAAAAAATCGCCATGTTGATAATCTAACGATAAAATCCCCTGTTCTTTTACTAATGGCTCTGTCATTAAATCGATATCTTCTAAAGTCTCGCTAGCCAGAACAACTCGTATACCATCAATATTTGCAATTGTCTGCCAGTCCTTACGTGTCCGTATGCCGACATCTAACCAAAATTCAATATCCGGAAATCGCTCATGCAACGTGGTATAAAGTTCAGTGTCAAAATTGTGCTCGCAGATCGCATCCAAGTCTGCAATATAGACTTTTTTAAAATCATGCCATGCCAGTAAGTCCGTAATCACTTCAAACGGATCACAGGAAGACGTTAATATTGATTCCAATGGTTGATAATGAACACGGTTACCTCCGCTCGCATGAACAACAATTCCCCCCATGACATCAATGACCGGTATAATTTGCACAGTTATTCCTTCATAAAATCCAAATGAAACTATTCGTTTACGAACATATCACCAGTGGTGCCCTAGCGGCTCAGGATCTGCCTGTAAGCCTCGCTCAAGAAGGCGACTCAATGTTGACGGCTATTCTGCAGGATTTAGCTGAGCAGCCACAACTCGAATTACTAGTTTTACGAGACTCACGTCTAGCTGAAATAGATTCCTTGCCTCACCACAGCTCATGTGAACTCTTCTGGGTAAAGAACTCCGAACAGTTTAACCAACAATGGGAAACCGCTATACAACAAGCCGATAACACGCTTGTTATTGCACCCGAGACTGACGAACAGCTCACTAACATACAGCACGATATTGTTGGTCGCGGTAAAACTTATCTTGGCTCATCGCCAAAATCAACGCTTATTAGCACCAATAAATTACGTTGCTCGCAGCATTTATTAGCGCATGATATTGCAACAGTAAAAACACAAACCGTTTCCCAATGGCAAATAAATAGCGTTGATAGTGC
>NVRG01000065.1 GCA_002400805.1 Gammaproteobacteria bacterium | reverse complement strand
TGCGAAACAGACCTATTCCACGTGATTGGGTATTATTTGGTGAAGTCGGTTTAACCGGTGAAATACGCCCGGTTCAAGCGGGAGAAGATCGCATACGCGATGCAGGAAAACATGGTTTTTCTCATGCTATTGTGCCGACTGCAAATGCGCCAAGAAAACCGATTAAAGGTATGACTATTATCCCAGTCCAACATTTGGGTGAGGCAATTGACGCATTAAAAAACGCTGATTAGTGGATTAGGGCTGACAGTTCACGTTGTAATAAGTCTTCATCTCCGAGATTAAGTTCAATGAGGCGTTTGAGGTGACTGATACTGGTCAAATCAATATGCTTACAAATAAAACCAACGGAAGTGTCATCAATATGTGCAACGGCTGTATTCATATTGATAACCGTTAGACCATTCTCAAGTAATAATTCTACTTGATGGGGAGCAGAATCTTTGCTGGCCCAATTACTCGGTTTGACGATGAGTAAACCATTTAGCGAAATATCAATGACTTCACAGTTAAGGTATGTTTCCCCTGTTTCAGATTGAATATTAGCTTCAACATGAAATGGAATACGACTGAATCGACGTCGTTCGTTTTGACTTTCCGTGGGCATAATAAGCTCCGCAATGGTTTACACTGATAGTAACATTGATTGATATATGAGGAGAAAATAAAGGATGTTATGGGTTAAAGCCTTTCATATCATTTTTATCGTAACTTGGTTTTCCGCTTTATTTTATTTGCCACGATTATTTGTATATCACGCTATGTGTGAAGACGAGGCAGGAAATGAACGATTTAAGTTAATGGAGCGGAAATTGTATCGAGGCATTATGATTCCAAGTGCAATCGCTACGTTGGTATTTGGTGGCTGGTTATTGAGCTTTTATAGTTTAGATGTCATCGCAACTATGCATTGGTTGCACTTAAAATTAACCTTGGTTATTTTTTTATTTGGCTACCACCATTATTGTGGTCGATTAATTCGCCAGTTTAGCAATGATGCTAATCAACACTCACATGTGTTTTATCGCTGGTTTAATGAATTGCCGGTGGTGGTATTGATCGCGGTGATCATTTTGGCGGTGGTTAAACCGTTTTAAAGTGAACAGCCCTTAATCATATAGATTAAGGGCTGTTTAATTCTAATCTATATATTCAAAGATTTTCACCACGCGTTGTACACCTGCTGATTTGGTGACAACATCGACAACTTGCTCTGCTTCTTTATGTGTAAGTATACCCATCAAATATACGATGCCATTTTCAGTTACAACCTTTACATAGGTGGGATCAATCGTTGAAGACGTAATGAGCTTTGTCTTAATTTTTGAGGTGATCCAAGTATCACTGCTACGAGAAGTTAAAGCACTCGGTGCACCGATGGTCAGTTCATTATGAATACGTCTCACCTTCGGAATCACTTTCACTTCATCCGATATTTTTTGTTTTAACTCTTCGGTTAAGGTTTCCCCTGAGATCAAAATAATGCCATTGTAGCTAGTGACGTTGATATGGCTTTGGTCATAGATCGCTTTATTTTTAAATAAAGCATACGAAGCTTTAAATTCGATACCTTGATCATCGATGATGGAACCAGTTGTACGTCTGTCTGGAACAATGGCAGCCCCTTCAGTACTTGTGACAACTGCGGTTGCACAGCCTTGCAAAAAGGTGAATGGAATGAGAAGTAGAATAATAAATCTAAACTTTGGCATTGTTACATCCTGACAGGGTTGAAGCGGCTATTATCGCTAGCAAAAATGAACTTGGCTACATTTAATTAAGTTGAAATGCATCTTTGATCCACGTTATTTCTGGATTAGATTGATTTGAGCTGATAGCAATAACATCAAAACGGTAATTATCATGTGATGCTGATTGCTGTTGGAGATAGTGTTGGGCCGTATGTATGATACGTTTTTGTTTTGCATAGTTGACACTTTCTAGTGCGCCGCCAAATAGTGCTGATTTTCGATAACGGACTTCAATAAATACCAATGTATCGGTATCAATCATGATCAGATCTATTTCACCCCGACGACAATGGTAATTGCGGTTAACAACAGAAAGTCCCTGCTGTTGTAGATATTGTAAGGCCAGTTCTTCTGCTTGAGCCCCGATATCTTTAGATGACATTACTGAATAATATTTTCTGGACTTGATGGTAATGTTTTATTGGCTGGTAAAGCTTTGATCTTACCGCGATTAAATTTCGCCCAACGTGTTTCGCGAGTGAGGTGACCAATTTCATCAATCGATAACTTACCGGTTGCCCCCATAAAACTAAGCTCTGAAGAACGACTCAAACCATTTAAATTGGGGATCAGACGATACGCATCAGCGCCGAGTGCATAAAGACGAATGAAATTATCGAAGTGTTGAGGTGTTGAATTTTGCAAAGCAATATAGGCTGGATCGGCCATGGCTAAGTCATCAAATACCCAGGGAATATCATTGATGATGAGTCCATTGAGGTCGATATCCTGCTGGCTGTTTTCTCGACCGCTGTATGCATGAGAGGTGGCAATCACCGGTAATTGACCAGAGCGGTGAAATTTAAGCTGGGGCACTAACTGTCTCGCTTTTAAAGGACGGGCAACCAGAAATAGAAAGTCGATATCCTGACGTCGTCGAGGTTCAAACTCAATGGATAGACCTAAGGTCTGTTTTAATTTTTGTTGGCGTTGTTTACTTGCGTCTAGGTCAAGTAATGGTTTGATAACGGTTGAGAAGTCACTTTGGTTTTCATCATAATGAGATCGACTTAACAGCGTGCCACCGTTCGCTAACCATTGGTCACTAAATGCTGAGGCCACCCGATTTCCCCAGCCACCTGTGGGGGCAAGAATAACAGCACGTTCATAGTTTTGAGCGAGCGCATAGTTTGCAGCAGCAATCGCATCATCTTCTGGGGCAAGGCCAAATTGAAATAGGTTATCTTTTTGTGTCCAATCATTAAGACGGTTGAGGGCTAAGACTGGGATGGGTAATTCTTCAGCGTCAGCCAATACCTGTACCGATATTTTATCTAAAGGACCAATCACTAAATTGGCATTCTTGCTAACAGCTTGTTGGTATTGTTGCCAAACATTGCTCGTGCCAGATTGAGTATCTGTTTCTACGGCAAAGAAATGTAGGCGGGTGGACGTTTGACCATCAAAATGGGCGGCAATAATACCTTGCTTAATGGCGTCTGCGGCGGTGGCATATGGCCCTGTTTCTGGCAATAAGATAGCAATGTCGGTTAATTGTTGTGGTAGTCGCGTCCCTGTTTTTAACAGTTCTTGATAGAGTGAGCTATCAGCGGGATGATTGGGGTAATTACGTTGCCAATCTTCAATGGCGACGATCAATGTGTCGGGGTTAGTTTGATAAGCACGCACGGCATAAGCTAAAGCAAACCAACCACTGTCGATTGCTGGCGCAATGCCTGGATTAAATAATTCCAGAGCTTGAGGGGTTAGTTTCAATAATGTTTGCCATAAAGCGTGTTGATTATCAGCAATGGCTTCGCCATTTGATAATAAGCTTGCCAGCGCGATATGTGCATTAGCTTTTTCTAACCAGTTTTCGGTTTGATCATAAGCGTTAATGTTCAGTTGGTATGCGGCTAGTTGTTGAGTGGGCGTTGCATCTTTCAATTGAAAAGGGGCTAGAGCTGCTAAAGCTTGTTCTGCTTGTGAAAAAGTTAATGCGATATCTGCTTCAAGAATGGCAGTATCAAGCTGTTGAGCTTCACTTAACATGCTTTTATTGATATTTGCTAACGTTGCCGAGACGTGATCTAGCTGATTAAGTTGAAAATAGGCTTGTGCAGCACGCAAATAAAATTGTGCTTGTTGGGCGCCTGAAGCTGCGTTGGCTAAATCAGCATATTGCTGAGCTGCGGCTAGATAATCACCGGATTGCTCTGCTGCCATAGCTTGAGTTTCAGCAGTAGTATCAACTTTTGTAATAGTCGGTTGAGTATGTTGGCAGCCATTTAACAATAAAATCAGTGCAGCAAACAGTAATAGATGTATATGTCGGGTCATAGCTTGTATATCTATGTGAAAACATTAAAGGCAACATCTTACCTGTTCGCGTATATTACGACCAGAACCAGTTACTATTTTTAAGGTAAATAACGTGTCTGAACAACAAACTGCTAGCCTGTATATCGTTGCCACACCGATTGGTAACTTATCTGATATGTCAGCGCGTGCAATTGAAGTATTAAAAGAAGTGGCGATAGTTGCCGCTGAAGATACTCGGCACAGTGGTCATTTGTTACAGCACTTTTCGATAAGTACACCGATGATTTCAGTGCATGAACATAATGAACAACAACGTTGTGAAACGATATTAGCGCGTTTGCAACAAGGTGAATCAGTGGCATTAATCAGTGATGCCGGCACACCATTAATTAGTGATCCGGGTTATCGATTGGTTACTTTTGTGCGTGAACATGGCATCGATGTGGTTCCTATACCTGGAAGTTGTGCCTTAATTGCAGCCTTATCGGCATCAGGCTTGCCATCAGATCGTTTTTCCTTTGAGGGGTTCTTACCTGCAAAGCAAGGGGCGCGTAGACAAACTCTGGAAAACTTAGCGTATGAAAGTCGGACCTTAATATTTTATGAAAGCCCACGACGTTTACAGGCCGCGTTGACCGATATGAGCGATATTTTTGGTGAACAACGGCAAGTCTGCCTTGCTCGAGAGATAACTAAGTTACATGAAACCATTACGACTAAGCCGTTAATTGACTTATTGGCTTGGGTTTCAAGTGATCACTATCAGCAAAAAGGAGAATGTGTTGTCTTGGTTGAAGGTGTCAAACAACAGCTCGATGCCAGTGATAGCGAAGTGAATCGCATCTTAGCTTTATTATTAAAAGAATTGCCAGTAAAAAAAGCGGCAGCTATTACGGCGTCATTATTAGAAGTAAGTAAAAATAAAGCGTATGAAATGGCATTGAAACTTCAGCAGAAATAAAGCGGCTGAGGTAAAATGCACGTTGAGATGGCCAGGCAATCGCGCCTATGTTTTTACATAAGTGAGGAAAGTCCGGGCTCCAAAGGGTAGGGTGCCAGGTAACGCCTGGGAGGCGAAAGCCTACGGCTAGTGCAACAGAAAGTAAACCGCCTGATCATTTTCGGATGTTCGGGTAAGGGTGAAAGGGTGCGGTAAGAGCGCACCGCGCAACTGGTAACAGTTGTGGCACGGTAAACCCCACTTGGAGCAAGACCAAATAGAGGAACAGTTTGCTTAGGCAGACAAATGCGACCCGTATTGTTCCTGGGTAGGTTGCTTGAGGCAAGTAGCGATGCTTGTCCCAGATGAATGATTGTCCTCGACAGAACCCGGCTTATCGGCCATCTCAATTTTTATTTCTAGCTTAAAATTCTCGAGTTAAATACAAAATCCGCGACTAATTTATTTTTTGACCATTTTGGCAGTAAGTTTTTCCTGACCGAATGGATACTTGTTTTTAATAAATCCAAATTAAATAGCTAGAATTCACTTTAACTTCCGAAGCCAGTTTTTTGAAAGAAAAGACTACTTTTAAAGTGCGATCTTAAATTCAACCCCGCCTCGTGAAAAGCAAGCTAAGTCATTGAGCGCAAAAGAGGATTTTGTGTATTCCCCTGCTTGACATGGGGTGATCGCACTCCTATAGTGTCGCTAAGTGGGGAAAAGTGGATCAAAGTGGATCACATTGATTTAGGGGATGACAAGTGTTTCGAGGTGTTGCAACGTTCAATCTAGATGCTAAAGGACGGATGGCCATTCCAGCCAAGTTCCGTAAGCATCTTGACGTCTGTTGTGAGGGTCGCTTAGTGATCACCATCGATCATGTCGATCGCTGCTTGCAACTTTATCCCATGCCTGAATGGGAGTTGGTCGAGCAAAAACTATCTGCATTGCCAAGCATGAATCCTAAAGTACGCAGTTTGAAACGCATGTTACTCGGTTATGCCACGGAATGTGAAATGGATGGCAATGGCCGAATATTACTACCTGCTAAGTTACGTGAGTTTGCCTGCTTGGAAAAAAGCATGGTCATGATTGGCCAAGGCAACAAATTTGAACTATGGGATGAACATAGTTGGAATAGTTTGATGGATGCATGTCTCGAAGAAGATTTTGACGGCATTTTGCCCACTGAACTTGAAAACCTGTCGATTTAGAGCGAACTTATGACTGATACCACTTCAGAACATCTACCAGTCCTGCTAGATGAAACAGTCGCTGCCTTATCGGTTAAACCGGATGGTATTTATATCGATGGTACGTTTGGCCGTGGCGGTCACGCCCGAGCTGTTTTAGCTCAGTTGTCAGATAACGGTCGTTTATTAGGCCTTGATAAAGATCCTGCGGCAATTAAAGCAGCACAAAGTTTGGCTTCACAAGATAGCCGGTTTTCAATAGAGCAATGTTCGTTTGCAGACTTAACTACTGCAGTCAGTAGTCGCTTATGGCAAGGTCAAGTGGATGGCATTTTGCTTGATATCGGCGTGTCTTCACCACAATTAGACGTGGCTGAACGTGGTTTCAGTTTTCAAAAAGATGGTCCCTTGGATATGCGCATGGATCCGGACTCGGGTATCAGTGCAGCAGAATGGTTAGCCACGGCTGACATGGATGACATTGCCACGGTGATCAAAACACTGGGTGAAGAACGATACGGTAAGCGTATTGCTCGCGCTATTGTTGAAGCACGTGAGCAATCCCCTATTTTAACGACGCGACAATTAGCGGTGCTAGTCGATAAAGCAAGTCCATCTCGAGAAAGAAACAAACACCCAGCTACGCGGACATTTCAAGCTATCCGCATCCATATCAATAATGAATTGGAAGATCTTAAAGTTGCTTTGGAACAGGCATTGGATGCGTTGGCTATTGGTGGGCGTTTAGTGGTCATTAGCTTCCATTCTTTGGAAGACCGAATTGTGAAACGCTTTTTCCGCGATCAAGCTAGAGGAGATGATTTACCACCTGATTTTCCGATCAGGGCTGACGAACTTAATCCGCGTGTAAAAATTATCGGAAAAGCGATTAAAGCCAGTGAGCAGGAATTATCAACTAATCCACGTGCGCGTAGCGCGGTATTACGCGTTGTGGAGAAACTGGCATGAAGATGCCTGCACTATTCGAATATGCCCATATAGATATACCCGTTTTATTTATGGTGTTAGCTGTGTTGGCATCAGCGATAGCCGTGATTTATACCAAACATAGTGGTCGTGGCCAGTTTGTTGAATTACAACATTTAGAACAGCAACGTGACA
>NVRG01000064.1 GCA_002400805.1 Gammaproteobacteria bacterium | reverse complement strand
CACAACAGCACTCACAACAGGTACTGGCGATGATCTTACGTGGAGTATTCCTAGGTAGGGTTCAAGATATCAACTGGGTATATGCTGAAGGTGGCGCTTCTAGATTATTTCCWGAAGCGTGGCATGCGCTGGTCAAAGACTTNGCCYYNATCKGAACAAMAATATCCMTTRAAAGCCTATTTCCAAGCGCTAACTGATGATGATGAAKCTCGTCAAWTRGCCACMGCAATGACYCTGCARRCWTGGGAAAGTACAATCGTAATGYTACGCGATCATGAATACGAASCAGATCCAAMAGMTGASCCTGGRCCATTAGCCCATTCTCGYATTCAGCTGCATTATGCACTGAATCAGTGTTTTATTGCTGACGCACCACTACTTGATAACATTGATGTCATTCGGAATATTCCGACAAAAATTATTCATGGCCGTTATGACATTGTTTGCCCGATGCAACAATCATGGGAACTCCATCAAGTCTGGCCTGAAGCTGAGCTAAACATCGTACCGATGGCTGGTCATGCTGCCGGTGAACCAGCATTAATCAACGCCCTTGTTATTGCCACCCGTGAGTTTGCAACTCAGCTGTCATGATCGGTTTGTTACAACGAGTTCAACATGCCAGCGTTACTGTCGACGATAAARAAATTGCTCATATTGAACAAGGTTTATTAGTATTGATTGGTGTAGAACGAAATGATTCYRCCGCCCAAGCTGATCGCCTGTTAACCCGCCTATTAGGCTACCGTGTTTTCAGTGATGASCACGATAAAATGAACTTGTCTGTACAAGATATCAATGGTGGTCTAYTACTTGTTCCACAGTTCACCTNACCGGCAAACACMAAAAAAGGCATGCGGCCAAGCTTTACTCCGGCGGCAGATCCAGAGACGGGTAGAGAATTATTTAACTATCTTGTCAGCAAGGCWKACCAACAGCATGCTGATGTCGCTAGCGGTAAATTTGGTGCCGATATGCAAGTCTCTCTCACTAATGATGGCCCGGTAACTTTTTGGTTACACGCGGCACCAGATTCTATTTAAGGTATATCCATGCGCAATTTTTTGATTGGTTTAGTGCTCACTGTTGCCGGTATTGGYGCACTRATGTTTATYCCCTCCAARCAAGCACCGGCACCCATGCCAYGGGAAACCATGATCATGGCTGATGGTAATACCCAAGTTTTTGGTATTCACCTTGGCAAAACAACCTTTAGRCAAGYGCAAAGTATTTTTAAGGTYTACGGTAARACGGCTATCTTTAGTCAATCTGAACATGAACCAACAATAGAAGCTTATTTTGAAAGCGTTAATTTGGGTGGTTTGTCTGCCAAAATCGTGCTGAACTTAATAGTCACTGACCAGCCAATCCAAGCCATGTTAGAACGAGCTCAAGACGCAAGATTACAGCCCAGTGGTGCTCGACGCTATGCGCTTCACAGTGACGATCATGCTCGCTTACTTGATTCACCCATTATCGCTATTACCTATATTCCTTCAGTAAGACTGGATGAAAAGATGATTTCAGATAGATTCGGCAAAGCAGATAATATTCAACAACCTGCTCAGCAAGCAAATATTAGTATTTGGCATTATCCAAGAATAGGTTTAACAGTGACATTCAACACGGATGAAAAAACGGTGTTGCAGTACCAAGTACAAGATTAAGCTATTAAACCTTTATAACTTCGTTTTGAATAAACTCAACTAAGTCTTCGAGAATAAGAGGTTTGCTGAAATAGTAGCCTTGTACTCGCTGACAACCATGTTCTTGCAAGAAGGCTAACTGTCCAGATGTTTCGACACCTTCAGCAACCACATCTAATTGCAAGCGTTTAGACATGGCTAGAATGGCATCGACAATGGCAGCATCATCTGCATCTTCAGTCACATCTCTAACAAATGAGCGATCTATCTTCAAAACGTGCAACGGGAACTGCTTCAGGTAAGACAGGGATGAATAGCCCGTGCCAAAATCATCAATAGCTAAGGTAATACCCAGCTCAGCTAACTCTCGTAAGCCAGTAATGGCCAAATCACTATCCGTCATCAAGATACTTTCTGTAATTTCTAATTCAAGGTTGCTGGCAGACATCGCCAATTCTTCCAGAAGGTGTTCGACAAAAGAGGTTAGCTGCCCCCCTCTAAATTGACGGCCTGACAAATTCACAGCCATTAAGAAATCAGGAGAGACTATCTCTTTGATCGACATATATGCTTGGCAAGCTTGTCGTAAAACCTGCTCCCCTACCGTCGCTATCAAGCCGGTATCTTCCAGAATAGGTACAAACTGAACGGGAGAGACATTACCCCACTGCTCGCTGTACCAACGTAATAAGGCTTCGGCGCCGACGATTTCACCCGTTTTCAAATCAATTTGCGGTTGGAAATGAAGGAAAAGCTCATTATTCTCAACGGCTCGCCGCAGGCTAGTCTCCATGGCTAAGCGTTTATCAGCTTGGGCATTCATTTCAGCAGAGTAAAACTGGAAATTATTACGGCCATGTTTTTTCGCGTGATACATAGCCGCATCTGCATTTCTTAATAAGAGATCAACATCGCGACCATCAGAGGGATACAAACTTATACCAATACTAGCGCTAATATTCACCTCAGTAGAGTCTAATAAATACGACTGAGATATCGCCTCTAAAATCTTATCGGTTACTTTAGCCACATATTTTGCTGAACGAACATCTTCTAAAATAACGGTGAATTCATCGCCGCCAAGACGCGCAACAGTATCACCTTCTCGTATACACGATTTTAATCTGTTCGCCACTTCACACAACAGTATATCGCCCGCTTTATGGCCTAAGGAATCATTAATATTTTTAAAGTGATCCAGATCGAGGAAAAAGACCGCCAAGGTACCAGAATCACGTTGCGCCTTGTGCAACGCATGTTCAAGTCGATCATTAAATACTGTGCGGTTTGGTAATCCCGTTAAGCTATCAAAGTTAGCTAGCTTTCTTAATCTTTGCTCATTTTCACGTTGATTGGTCACATCTTCAAACAACCAAATCGTACCATCTTGCGGATGAGCTGGGTCGATAGCCTTAGTGGATAAAGCACACCAAAATGTTTCACCATTCTGACGAACTAACTCAACCTGCCCCTCAAAATTTTCACCTTGCTCTAATACGCCATAAGCCTGTTCTCTTAATTGGTTAAAGGCTTCATCGGAAGGATACAAACAGCGCGTACTTTTACCTGCAATTTCCTCGCGGTCACATGCAAATAATTCTTCAAACTTATGATTAACTCGCAGTAGATTTCTATCTTTAATAAAGGCAATGCCCACCATGGCATTTTCCAAAATGGTATCTAATTCGGAACTCGTTGTTCTCAGGTTTTCTTCGGCCTGTTTTAACGCAGTAATATCAGAAATAACACAAACCCAGAAATCTTTATCTAAGCTTGAAACTAGGCTCATCGATAAGCCCATAGAAAAAGGATTTCCATCAAGACCTATACCGTCAAACTCATGTTCCTGACCGGCAACTTGTGTATTTACTATGTCAGCTAAATATTCGATATTTTGTCCTTTAGCAAAGAACTGAATAATATTTAGGCCTAATAATGAATGTTTATCTGCACTCAGCACTCTATCTGCTGCTGGATTGGCCGACTCAATAATACCTACAGGTGATAAAGTTAAAATGGCCTCGGGCACATCATTCAAAATTGCACTAATGTACTGTTCACGTAACTCAAGTGAATCTTTTGCCTCAGCTAAAGCATCAAGCAAACTCTGGGTATTGCTAGCAAATAAATTAAAGTCCTCGGCTAATATCGAAAATTCACTTTTACCGGATACGACTCTTAATCGAGTATCAAATTGCTCCAGTGACAATGCGTGCATTGCACTCCTTAACTCACCTAATGGGCCATTAATTCTTGCGGAAATAGACAGTACAAACCACACCATACCTAACGTAATCAATGTGCTTAATATAATAATTATCCAATGTGTATTTTCAGACACCCTCGATGCTTGTCTGACAATCTTCATGCTTTGTAAGCTCACCAAGACGGATAAGTCATCCAAAGCAGCCATCATTGAGCTTAATGCCGATAATGAATTGTGTTGCTCAAGTTGAAGTTGCACATTATTTTCTAGCTGCATCGTTCGAATATTAAATATCGACTCAGCATCGTCTAATACCAACAACATTAAGGTTTTTATATCCGCAGCCAAACCTTGCGTTCGAGACAATAATTCATTATCACCGGTAAGTTGTCGCTGCAATTGCTCGATTGCCGAGTTTAATATCGATTCATCTTGGCGAATGTCATTTTCACGCATGCTTAATAATGCATCGGTATTGGTCATCAGCATCAACTTGTGTGTCAAACGAGTAATATCTAACACTCKCAAACGWACAATYTGACTYAGTTTTTGGATTTCAGCTTGCTGATCAAACATGGCAAGCTCTAACAAATCACGYGTTCCGGAATCAGCTTCAAGTGATMGTCTAAAATTACGTTTATATCGACTTAAATTAAGATTTATCAGTCCTGAAATAGCTTCAACGCGAGTTTGAACTTTCTGCTCTAATTCCCCAATKCTTAGCACCTGCTGATAAGCTAAGACATCTAAATGGTGYCTWTTCTCAACKCTATTAAATAGCTTTGTATCTACCMTCAAAAAGTGATCATAGTGCTGATTCAGACTGCCTGCGGCCAAGCTCCCACCTTCTACTTGAGACACTATCGAGTTAAGCTTTTTCCAATGAGAAYTGAATTTCTCTTCCAGTTGCTGTCGAGGAAGTAAGTCCGCCACTTCTTCTAGTGATTGTGACGCTATTAATTGTTCTTGTCTGGCAATAAATAATGAGGCTGTCACACTCAATTGACGGCTGGTACTTTCTAACGGTAAAACACGCTCAGTTAACGTCTTCTGGGTGTCCAAAAAGAAATTATTGGCATAAAGCGCAACGACAGCAATAACCGCTATCGCTATCAGCGTGGCCAATGACCATAATTGGAGCAATCCTTTTATACTCCAACCTTTAAATATACTTGTACTTAACACATCAACGTTCCTTCATCCATGAAAGTTCATCCCAACTAAATAAATTAAAATGGCCATCTTTCAGATAAGATAGCCATAGCTTGTCAATGGCTTGGTGATCATCTCGATTCAATTCGATATTAACGCCCAAGCCTATATCTAAATCAGAGAGCATTTCCAAACCATCAATAATACTTTCCTTATTAATTTCACCCTCGATATTGAGTAATCCGTGATGAAATATCTTGGCCGCAATATAGCCTTCTAATGAAACAAAATTAGCGTCTAATGACACATCATATTGCTGCAATCTGGCTAAATATTCCTCAATGATAGGAAGTTCTGCGTTCCAATGCGGTACAACCTGCATAACGATCACATTTTCCACATCGCTTTCCAATGCTTTTTTAAGTGAGTGACTATCTACAAATGAAAGATTCAGAAATAAAACATCGGGCATGTCATGTTGTAATAAAGTTATAAACTTCGCTGAAGCCGCTGATCCACCCGCCATGATGATGGCTTTAGGCTCAATAGGAGCATCAAGTATTGTTGCTACGGCATCCTCAACATTGACGGTATTGCGAGTATATCGGCCATGGGCAAGTTGACTGACATCAGTAAAGCCATGTTGTTCAAGTGCTTTTTTTGCACCACGAAAGCCAGAGTCACCATAGCTATCTCGTTGAGTGAAAAATGCAATCTGTGTAGGTTCTATTCCCGATTGCAATAAGCCATCAACCATCTCAGCGGTTTCTTCCGCATAACTTGAGCGATAATTGATGACATAGCGGCTTGGCGGTGTTGTCCTGAGCACATCCCCACCAGAAAAAGCACCGAACAAGACTGTTTTATATTTTTTGGCAAGAGGGACAGTCACTACCGCGGTAGGCGTACCCACATTGCCAATAACAGCGACAACATTATCTTCCTCAATGAGTGATCGCATATTTGAACCGGCACGCTCTGGCTCATAACCATCATCTTTAACGATAAGTTTAAGTTTGCGTCCGCCGACACCACCTTGGCTATTTACATAATGGAAATAACTGGCAATACCTGCTTGCATCTCTTTACCTAATGCAGCTGAAGGGCCAGTTAAAGCAGCGGTCATACCTACAGTTATCTTTTCTGCAGCCATAGCACTTAAAGAAAACATCAATAAAATGCTGGTACCAACTGTTCTAATCACGGTGTGTTTGATTCGTCTTCTGGCTTTTCATCAACTATCGGCTCATCATCCATCAGTATGCGATTTGCAGCCCCATCCATATCATCATATTGACCACTGCGCACAGCCCAAAAAAACACACCAACACCTAGCAGACCAAGTAGCAACATTCCGGGCAATAGGCCATAAATAACTTCCACAACTCACCTCTCAAACAGTCGCCTTATTCTGGCGGCATTCCCAATCACTAATAATGAACTCACGGGCATAGTTAGTGCTGCCACAAGTGGGCTGACCAACGCCATCATCGCTAATGGCACCATAATCATATTATAAGAGATTGATAATACAATATTCTGTTTTATTGTGCGTAAGGTTTTACTTGCCAATCGCCTAGCTTGTGCTACTTGCTGTAAATCATTATGTGACAATACGATATCTGCACTTTCTATCGATACATCAGTACCTGATGCTAATGCAATACCAATATCAGCCTGAATTAAAGCTGGCGCATCATTAACGCCATCGCCCACCATTGCCACAATTTCACCCTGTTGTTGCAGCTGACGAACAGCATCTGCTTTATCTTTTGGCATAACTTCTGCCAGTCGGGTGATATTACCAAGCTCAGCCGTCACCGCGGCCACTACCGACTTTCTGTCCCCACTTAATACCGTAATAGCAATCTGTTGTTGCTGTAACTCAGCGATGATTTTTTTCACATCTGCGCGAAGTTCATCCATTAAACCAATGAGTCCTGAGAGTTCGCCATCAATAGCAACAAAGACACAACTCACACCGTGTTGTTCTAGTTTATCGATTTGAGCTTGCTGTTTATGTCTTCCTTTTATCTCATGCTTTACCATCCATGCCTGCGTGCCAACCAATACCTGTTTGCCAGCTACCGTTGCCCTGAC
The DNA here is from genome assembly GCA_002400805.1 of Gammaproteobacteria bacterium. The sequence continues at coordinate 252 of NVRG01000064.1, read as the reverse complement.
CCCTTCACCAGGTGATGAAATAAAATCTGTTAGTGGCAGTAATTCTAGTTGTTTATTCATCGCAGATCGGCATACGGCTTTAGCCACACTATGTTCTGAGTATTGCTCAACAGATGCCGCTAAGATCAGTAAGTCATTTGGCGACAGTTCAGAAAATGACTCCAGATTCACCACCTGTAATTGACCTTGCGTTAAGGTGCCCGTCTTATCAAATACTATATGAGTCACCTGTGATAATAGTTCCAGCGCGGC
>NVRG01000063.1 GCA_002400805.1 Gammaproteobacteria bacterium | reverse complement strand
TCATGTTATATCGATTGATCGACTGGTCTGTAGGCAACCGGTTATTAATAGTTATTGCTCTTATGGCAATAACCGCTTCCTCTTTTTTTATTATTCCTCGTCTTAATCTGGATGCATTCCCTGATGTTACTAATGTACAAGTCTCCATTAATACTGAAGCACCGGGGCTTGCAGCAGAAGAAGTTGAGCAACTGATCACTTTTCCCATTGAAGCAGTCATGTACGCACTGCCCGATGTGGAAGAAGTGCGTTCTATTTCCAAGACTGGTTTATCTGGCATTACCGTTGTCTTCAAGGAAGGCACTGACATTTACTTTGCTCGTCAGCTAGTGTTTGAACGCCTGCAATCAGCCAAAGAGTTGATTCCTGCCAATGTTGGTACACCCGAAATAGGCCCTAATACATCTGGTTTGGGACAAATCTACCAGTATTTATTATTAGCCGATGCTGACTCGGGCTACGATGCAATGGCACTACGCAGTCTTAATGACTGGGTAGTTAAATTATTGCTTATGCCGGTAGATGGTGTAACCGATGTATTGTCATTCGGCGGCCATGTTCGTCAGTATCAAGTCAATATCAATCCCTCCCGCTTATTAGCGTATGAATTAAGCCAAGACGATGTGATCACCGCATTAAAACGTAACAATGAGAATGCTGGCGGCTGGTATATGAACCGAGGCCAAGAGCAATTAGTGATTCGAGGTGTAGGCTGGCTGGGACATGATGCTCAAGGCTTAGAAGAGTTACGTCAAATCCCACTCAAAATGGAAGGTGGCGCCGTCGTCACCATCGCCGATGTTGCTAAGGTGGAATTAGGCAGTGAAATCCGCCAAGGTGCGGTCACGATGAGTCGCCGTACTAATAATGGCGATGTTGAATCATTAGGTGAAGTCGTATCCGGTATCGTACTTAAACGCATGGGGGCGAATACTAAAGTAACCATCGATGGTATTAATGATCGTATTGGCATCATCCAACAAGCATTACCCGACGGCGTAAAATTTGAAACAATCTATGATCAAGCTGATTTAATTGAAAAAGCTGTTTCTACCGTAAAAACAGCATTGATTCAGGCCTTTATCTTTATTGTTATTGTGCTGGTGTTGTTTCTCCTTAATCTACGCGCTGTTGTACTGGTACTAATCTCTATTCCGTTATCAGTAGGCATGGCTTTAACGGTGATGGCTTATACCGGCCTATCAGCTAACTTAATGTCTTTGGGTGGATTAGCCGTTGCCATCGGCATGATGGTCGATGGCGCTGTGGTCATCATGGAAAATATTTTTAAACACCTCAGTCATCCTGATCAACAGCATGACTCCGAGCATAATAAAATTTTAGCCCTTGATGACAAGGATCCCTACGATGTTACACAGGATAAATCCGTAGGTTTACGTATTCAGCAAGCAGCTAAAGAAGTGGCTAAACCCGTCTTTTTCGCTGTAACCATCATCATGGTCGTTTTTGCTCCATTATTTAGCTTAGAAGGGGTAGAAGGTAAGCTGTTTCAACCGATGGCGGTCAGTATTATGATTGCCATGGCAGCGTCACTGCTGGTTGCTCTCCTGGTCGTTCCGGCATTGGCCAGTTACTTCTTTCAAGGAGGTGTCAAAGCAAAAACAAGTCCGCTAGTCGTGGTTGTGGCAGCAATCTATCGGCCCCTACTTCGGCTCGCGATGCGCTTCAAACCTGTCGTTGTTTTAGSAGCMGCTAGTTTACTTGCTGCGACACTCTTCTTAGTGCCTTATTTAGGCACAGAATTTGTTCCTGAATTAGAAGAAGGTACGATTAATTTACGSGCAACRTTGGCCCCGTCATCAAGTTTAGATACMTCGCTTAGCGTCGCATCAAAATTAGAAWCGATGCTAATGACRTTTCCCGAAGTAACCCAYGTTTCCAGCAGAGTGGGTCGAGCWGAGATTGGTGGTGATCCAGAACCCGTCARCAATATTGARATATATATTGGTTTRAAACCTGTTCAASAATGGACYAGCGCTGMAGAYCGATTAGSCTTACAACGMTTAATGGCTGAAAAGCTAGAACAATAYCCGGGTATTTTACTGAATTTCTCTCAACCCATTGCAACCCGGGTTGATGAATTRTTATCAGGRGTAAAAGCACAATTAGCGATTAAGTTATTTGGCCCAGACTTAACGGTATTAGCTCAACAAGGACAATTAATTGTTAAAGCCGTACAAGCTATCGATGGCACTCGCGATGTTGCGATGGAGCAAATTGCAGGAGAATCACAACTCGTGGTCAAACCCAATAGACGGCAATTATCTCGTTATGGTTTAGCCGTTGGCGATGTGATGGATCTTGTTGGTGAAGGTTTGGGAGGCGTGACTGCGGGACAAATCATTAACGGTAATGAGCGTTACGATATTTATGTCCGTTTAGCTAAATCCTTTCGTGAAGATCCACAAGCAATTGCCGATCTTCGCCTTCAATCACCGACAGGAGCTTGGGTTCGTTTAGGTGATGTCGCTGATATCACGATTGAATCTGGTCCGCCACAGGTGCGCCGTGATGATGTACAACGTCGTGTGGTCGTACAAGCAAATGTTGAAGGCCGAGATATGGGTAGTGTTGTTGCTGATATTCGTCAGGCTATTAAAGTTAATATTGATTTACCTGCAGGTTATTCCATCGACATTGGTGGACAGTATGAAAATCAACAACGAGCACAACAGCGATTGATGATCGTTGTACCTCTGTCTATTGCCATGATTGCCCTATTACTCTATTTTGCCTTTCATTCGGTAGGTCAGGCTTTACTGATTCTGGTTAATTTACCATTGGCGATGATCGGTGGTATCGTCGCTTTGTATCTCTCTGGGCAATATTTATCCGTCCCTAGCTCGATCGGATTTATCACGCTGTTTGGTGTAGCGGTTTTGAATGGTGTTGTTATGGTCGAAGCCATCAATCTGAGAATACAGCTTGGTGGAGAAACGATCAGACAGGCTATTTTCGAAGGGGCAGTCTCTAGGCTGCGCCCAGTGTTAATGACGGCTGCGACTACTGCTCTTGGGCTAATTCCAATGATCTTATCTAATGGGGTTGGCGCCGAAATCCAACGGCCTTTAGCGACGGTCATCGTTGGCGGCTTAGTAACCACCACATTTTTAACCTTATTCGTTCTACCTGTTCTTTATGCTTGGTTTTCCAAAGGAAAATTAACCACCCTCAGATACCAGGATTAGAACTTTTATATTAACAATACGGTCATTCTCTAGTTAAAGAATGATCGTATTGTTATAACTACTTGCTACAAGCTAACATTCACACTGAAATACGACATGTTTATAGCTAATCGCATTAACGCGAATTTTTTCCTTTTCCTATTGAGTTCAAATCATTAATTGTGAATACCGACCATAAATCAGCATCAATATCACGCTTCGGCTTTATCGCAGTCATGTCATTACTGTCGATGATAGGCCCGTTTGCGATCGATACTTATCTGCCTGCTTTTCCTGCCATTGAAGCTGACTATGGCATTTCTCGAGCCTTATTGTCACAAAGCCTAGGTGCGTATTTATTCGCCTTTGCAATTGCCACCTTATTTTGGGGGCCTATCACCGATCGCTTTGGCCGAAAAAAAGTCATCCTCAGCGGAATGTTCTTTTATCTATTGGCCTCTCTAGGTTGTGCTTTAGCTCAAAACCACGACCAGTTTTTATTATTCCGAGTCATTCAAGGTGCAGCGGCGAGTGGGGGTTTAGTCGCGGGAAGGGCAATGGTGCGTGATGTATTCGAGGCTCACGAAGCACGCCAAGTCATGTCTTATGTGATGATATTTTTTGCTATTGCGCCTGCGATCGCCCCCATGATTGGTGCGGAATTACATGAAACGTTTGGCTGGCGCAGTATTTTCTATTTCCTGACGGCGTTTGGTCTTGTCACCACGCTACTTGCGATGCTCGTCACTAAAGAAACATTAATGGTTGAGCACCGCCAATCATTGCATCCAATACGAGTCGCTAAGGTATATCTTAAGGCCTTTAAACACGGTCGTTTTCAAGCGATCATATTTGCTTGTGGTGCCAGTTTTGGTGCTTTATTTCTATTTATTGCCGGCTCCCCTAGTATCATTTTTGATTTTCTCGCCTTAAGTACCGATGACTTCTGGCAGCTATTTGTGCCGATGGTATTAGGCTTAATGGCAGGCTCATTCATTTCAGCTAAATTCTGTTCGCATCAACCTGCTGAAACAATGGTTTCTATCGCTTTAACGATCATGCTTATCTCCGCGGTGATGCACGTATTACTGGCCGTTTTTTTAGACACAGCACTCATCAATATCGTCATACCCATGATGGCTTATGCCTTTGGTATAGGCATCGCTATTCCGGCATTCACGGTCATGGCCTTAGACTGCTTTCCACAAAATCGAGGCACGGCCGCAGCACTGCAGAGTTTTATGCAAATGATGGCTAATGCGATTGTCGCCAGCTTGGTTGTACCGATGGTTAACCATAGCCTGATTGCCTTCACCCTTGCTCAACTGGGTTTTATTACTGTTGCCGCATTGTTATGGCTGAAAGTAGTCAGAACGCCTTTAAATCGCTAATGGATCACTTGAAAACTTTGCACTAAGATAAGTTCACAAGCTTTAGCGCCCGTATCATTGCGGGTCATCGAGCTCTGCCAAGACCAACCATCGTCGGCATCAACACGGACAAGGTAACCGCTTAATTCGATAATTTGACCTTGTTTACTCGCTTCAAGCAGATCTTCAACCAAATCATTGGCTGGGACCATATGCATATTGGCACTTTGTGTTTCTATCGCTTTTCTCGGGATAGGAAAGTCTTTTACTTGCCAGCGATACCAACGGCCTGATTGAGAAATATCAATCTTATCCAATACCGCCTCATCAGACATTGAGCCCCAACCTAAGGCCAAATCAATGGGGGATAATTCACTTTCTCGACCAAAAGAATAATCTTCTCGTGACAGGATTTTTCCTTGCAACTTAAATTCCGCCAACGGAGTGATTTTAAARCCTTTATGWTGAAAACTACCCGCTTGCTGCAGATCARTTTGCACAGGCGCTTCRGCCACTTTAACGCCAGGCCCTAAGACAACAGACTCATTGCCTCCAGATAATTTCCACAATGCYGCGACTACAAASGCGATGATTAATARTTTTTTMATGGCTGCGCTCCYGATCAAGCCCCAYGATCAATATCGAAACGTTTATTCGTCCATAAAATTAACAGTAATACTGGAATGCCCATCACTGCGGTGAGCAAAAAGAATTGCTGATACCCCATGGTCTCCACCATCGTACCGGAATAACCGCCCAGTATTTTAGGTAATAGCGTCATCAAGGAGCTAAAAATGGCATATTGCACCGCGGTAAATGAAATATTGGTCAGGCTAGATAAAAAGGCGATAAACGCGGCACTGGCTATACCCGCCGATAAATTATCTGCCGAAATGACCAGATATAACATGGTCATGTCATGGCCCATTTGGGCCAACAACATAAATAACAGATTGGTTAATGCCGACAATAAGGCGCCTAAAAATAAAATCTTCATTACACCAAAACGTACTGCCAAAATGCCACCTAAAAAACCACCAACAATGGTCATCAATAAACCAAAGGTTTTCACCACGCTGGCAATTTCAGGTTTGGTATAACCAAGGTCTAGATAAAATACATTAGCGATCACGCCCATCACAATATCTGAAATTCGGTATAAACCGATCAGCGCCAACAATAACCAGGCTAATGACCAGCCATACCGCTGAAAGAAATCGTGGATGGGTTCAACGTAGGTATCCAACACCTGTTTGCCCTGCACCAAACCCGACTTCACCACCATTTTGGCGACCACTGCAGCCATGGTTAAGGCAAATGCTAGGCGAGTGAGTTCAACCAAAAAACCCGCTAAATGACTATTGGCCACTACGCCGGTCAACGCTGATTTAGCGGTTGTGGCTATATCTGAGGTAAAGTAAAAACTACTAACAAACCCTGCGACCGCCAATATAAACAAAAAGAAAAAACCCAAATAATGCTGATTTGATTGTGCGGTGTAGCGGGTATTTGATTCAGGTTCCTTAACGATCAAGGTAGTGATCATGCCGATCAACATTAACGCCGCCATCAGCAGATAGGTCGTCTGCCACGCCTGATAATCATAATTACCCATGGTTGAGCCAAAATGCGTCGCTAAAAACAGCGCGCCGGCACCGGCCATCAACATGCCTATGCGATAACCCGCAATATAAGTGGATGACATTAAGGCCTGCATCTCAGGTTCGGCAGATTCAATGCGATATGCATCAATCACAATATCTTGGGTGGCCGACGAAAAACCTAATAAGACCGCTGCCCATGCCATCGTCGCCAAAGTAGTAGTGGCGGGATCGATAAAGGCCATCGCTGCAATAGATAGCATAATCATTAATTGCGATAACAATAACCACGCACGGCGGCGACCAAAAAACCGTGTTAATAACGGCACCGGCAAACTATCAACTAACGGTGCCCAGACAAATTTAAAGGAATAGCCTAACGCCGCCCAACTAAAATAGGTCACCGCCGCACGTTCAACGCCGGCTTCACGTAACCACAAACTTAAGGATGAAAAGATCAGCAACAAAGGCAGCCCAGCCGAAATACCAAAAAATAACATCGTCACCACCCGTGGGTGCTTAAATGCCTTGATGGTTTCGAGCCAACTTTTGGGCTGAGCTATTTCATTCATTCGCTAGATTTCATAGTCATAATCAATGGTTAAAGGAGAATGATCAGAAAAACGTTCATCCTTATAAATTTCTGTTTCCAGCACTTTACCCTTTAAGCTCGGCGATAACACGTGATAATCAATGCGCCAACCCACATTATTAGCCCAAGCTTGGCCTCGATTTGACCACCAGGTATACGAATGTTCTTCTTGTTCTAATTCACGAAAGGCATCGACAAAGCCGACCTCATCAAACAAGGTATCCAACCACGAACGCTCTTCTGGCAGAAAACCTGAGTTTTTCTTATTGCCTTTCCAGTTACGAATATCTTCATTTTTATGCGCAATATTCCAATCACCGGTGACAACATAATCACGACCAGAGGCTTTCATCTCTTCCAGCTTAGCCATCATATGATCCATACAACGATATTTAACTAACTGACGCTCTTCTTTTGACGAACCGGAAGGCATATATAAAGAGATCACACTGAGGTTCCCGAATTTAGCCTCAATATAACGGCCTTCGGAATCAAACTCATCATTCCCCATGCCCACAATCACATCATCTGGCTTGTGGCGACAATACAAGGCCACGCCGCTATAGCCTTTCTTCACCGCATCATGATAAAAACAGTGATAACCCTCAGGGTGGTATAACTCATCGCTA
>NVRG01000062.1 GCA_002400805.1 Gammaproteobacteria bacterium | reverse complement strand
GTAAATTACGGGCTGCCACCCCATCAGGCGATGCATTATTAAATAACAATTTGTTTTGAGCCCAGTCTGGTTTTCTTTTGCCTATTGGTTTTGGTTTTGACTTTCAATTGCACCTGCAACTTCAAGAATTGATTCAGACATAACTACGCAGTATAATAAAACTTAAACTAAATGAGAAGCATTATTATTTGCTAAATTCAAAAAAATGCAAGCATTTAGTGCTGGAGCAGTTTTAAAGAGGAAGGAGTTAACCTAGAATAGGTTCTGTTTATCCTGCCATTAAATGAATAGCTTCACTTAACAACGAAACGCTGATTGATTCACCAATTTTGAGGTGATTTCGAATTACTACATGTTCAGGTACATCCATCTGCATCACTTCATTGTGGGTAGCGTCGATGATAAGTAATACCGTAGTAATACCTTTTAATGTGATCATCTCTTGAACCACGCCAGTGACCGGGTTTTCATGCTCGCCACGTGAAGGCCTGACTCGTTGATGTAATAATATTTTGGCCGGTGATACGGTCCAATGTACTGTCTGACCAACTGTAAATTCAGCCACATCATCTGCGTTGAGCAGATATTCATGCCACTTTAGTTTCAGGCTACCTTCGACATCAACCAATTTAGCGATAGATAAATTTCTCACATCAACTTGTCGTGCTACTTCAACATTTTTAGGGCGATGTAATACCTGATCTGGTTGCCCTTGTTGTAAGGTTTTACCATTATGGATAACACAAATACTATCGGCCAACATAGCGGCTTCATCTAAGTCATGTGTAACTAAAATTATTGGCATGTCTAGGCTGCGCCGTAATGTATTTAACTCCAAATACAGCTTTCGTCGTGTGACTTTATCAACGGCAGAAAAAGGTTCATCTAGTAACAGAACCGCTGGTTCTCGTGCCAATGCACGTGCTATGGCTACCCGTTGTTGTTGACCACCAGAGAGTTGGTTTGGGTAACGTTGTTCCAGCCCTGTTAAATGCACTTTCTCTAACAGCTCAGCAATTTTCATCTCACTCTGGCTCTTCTCGACTAATGCAAGTCGAATATTGTCATATACAGTCAGGTGAGGAAACAGGGCGTAGTTTTGGAATACCATGCCTATGCGTCGTTGTTGAGGTGTGAAATCCTTTTTGTTGTCTCTATCAAACCAAACTTGATCAGAACAACTGATTTGGCCAAACTTTGCTGAGTGCAGACCCGCGATACAACGAAGTACTGTTGATTTTCCTGCACCTGAAGGACCAACTAGAGCTAAAATTTCGCCGTTATTGCAGTGCAACTCTACATCTAATGGAATCGGTGATGATTGCTGTAAATTTACTTTCAACATGACTACAGTCGTACCACCCGTGAATGTGAGCGATTAAAGATAAAGACGACCGTAATTGATACCAACGCGATTAACAATAAAATCAACGACATAGATTTTGCTTGCTCTGATTCTAATGCTAATACACTATCGTAAATCGCAATGGATAAGGTACGTGTTTCACCGGCGATATTACCGCCTATCATCAATACCACCCCAAACTCACCTAAGGTATGGGAAAAACTTAGTACCATGGCGGTGATGATTCCCGGCCAAGCTAAAGGCAGTTCAATTTTAAAAAACGTCTTCCACTTTGACAGTCCACTACACCATGCTGCTTCTCTAATTTCTGGTTCAATCGCTTCCATCGCTCGAAGCATAGGTTGTACAGCAAACGGTAAACTATAAATGATGGAGGCGAACCATAAGCCTGTAAATGAAAAGGCTAAGGTATGTCCCGTTAAGGACACAAACATGCCGCCAAAGAAGCTGTTTGAATCTAGACCTACCAGTAAAAAATAGCCTAAAACGGTAGGGGGTAAAACTAAAGGCAAGGTGATCGCCGCTTCTAACACTTCACGGCCAACGAATCTTGAATTTGCCAGCAAATAAGCCAAAGCTAAACCGATAGGCAATAAACTGGCACAGGTGAGTAATGCAAGTTTGATAGAGACTTCAAATGCCTGCCAATCCATTTTTTTACTCTTTACTCTCTACAATAAAACCATGCTCAACAAGAATACTCGATGCCAGCTCTGTTTGAAGGAAGTTTATAAATTGTTTAGCTGGCGCCGTTGCACCATTAAGCAATACAACTTGCTGGGGCAACATGCTATCAAGTTTTACAAATTTTCCCGTTGTTTTTAATTTGGGGTGAATAACATGAGCATAGGGAACAAAACCCGCATCAACTGAAGTAGACATTGTAAACTGCACTGCTTGTGAAGCATTTTCAGCAATTAATAAATGTGCTTGTATCGCTTGCCATATACCTGCTTTTTGTAACACCGCTTTTGCCGCTTGGCCATAGGGTGCATGCTTGGGGTTGGCAATCACCACTTTGTTTAAACTGCCGTCATCTATTGCGGTGGCCAAAGCATGTAGATTTTTATCTAATTCTAATTTTGAGTGTTTGGCGGCATAGAAAGCCAGTTGTGCTTGAGCATAGTTAATAACCTTACTGCCCGTCTTACCCGCTTGTACCAGTCGATTTATATAATCAGGATTCGCAGATAAAAACACTTCAAAAGGTGCATCATGCAAAATTTGGGTTGTTAATGTGCCTGATGCAGCAAATGAAATAGCGATGTGATGGCCTGTTTGCTGTTCAAACTGTTGCGTAAGAACAGGTAAAACGTAACGCAGGTTAGTGGCCGCAGCGACTCTAACTTCGTCAGCTTGGACCTGAATAAAGCAACAACTTAATAATAAAACAACGATAGAACGTAGCATTCAACAGCTCTAAAATAAAACTAACTAAAAGGGCAATTACACATACAAAAAAGCCCCGATAAACGGGGCTTCTAAGTGTACTACATAAAGGAAAGCTAATTAGTCATTAGTTTCTTCATTAACTGCTTTCATGCTTAGACGAATACGACCTTGGCGGTCTACTTCAAGTACTTTAACTTGAATAGTATCGCCTTCAGATAATTTGTCACTCACATTCTCTACTCGTTCGTCAGAGATTTGTGAAATATGCACCAAGCCATCTTTACCTGGCAAAATGGTGACAAAMGCACCAAAGTCCATCAATTTAGCAACACGGCCTTCGTAGATTTTTCCTACTTCTACRTCAGCAGTGATATCTTCAATACGACGTTGCGCTTCTTGACCWGCRTTAAAGTCAGACGAGAAGATCATCACAGTACCATCGTCTTGAATATCGATAACGGCACCRGTTGCTTCGGTTAATGCACGGATAGTTGCACCACCYTTACCAATGACATCACGAATTTTATCTGCATGGATCTTAAGTGTAATGATACGTGGTGCATATTCAGACATTTCTTCACGGTGCGATGAAAGATTTTCATTCATCGTTTCAAGGATCGTTAACCGACCATCACGCGCTTGTGCTAGTGCAGTACGCATGATTTCTTCGTTGATACCTTCGATCTTGATATCCATTTGTAAAGCAGTGATGCCTTTCTCCGTACCAGCCACTTTAAAGTCCATATCACCTAGATGATCTTCATCGCCCAAGATATCGGTTAATACCGCGTAACCGTTATCTTCTTTGATCAAGCCCATAGCAATACCGGCAACAGGCGCCTTGATTGGCACACCAGCATCCATCAATGCCAAACTAGTACCACAAACAGTCGCCATCGAGCTTGAACCGTTTGATTCAGTGATTTCTGAAACCACACGCACCACATAAGGAAATTCTTCAGCAGAAGGCATGACTGCAGCAATACCGCGTTTTGCTAATTTACCATGACCAATTTCACGACGTTTTGGCGAACCAACAAAACCAGTTTCACCCACACAGAATGGAGGGAAGTTATAGTGCAACATAAACCGATCACGATATTCGCCTTCAACCGCGTCAATCATTTGGGCATCACGTTCAGCACCCAATGTTGCAACGACAATCGCCTGTGTTTCACCACGAGTAAATAAGGCAGAACCATGAACACGAGGTAAAACAGTTGTTTCAACGCTAACCTTACGAACTGTTGCAGTATCACGACCATCAATACGAGGTTCACCGGCAATGATACGACCACGAACGAGTTCTTTCTCTAATTTAGCAAAGGCACCTTTAACATCATCTGCAGACAACTCTGATTCGTCACCGGCTAAAGTTTCAACGGCTGCGTTACGGACTAAAGCTAACTCATCTTGGCGTTGTAGTTTGTCGCTGACCATGTAGGCTTTTTCAATGCCTGCATAGGCATTATCTTTTACAGCATCATAGATAGCTGGGTCTTTTTCTGGCGCTGTCCAATCCCATGCTTCTTTACCTGCTTCTGCCTTTAACTCCTTAACTAGTTTAATGGCTGTTTGCAATTGTTCATGACCAAACATGACTGAGCCAAGCATCACTTCTTCTGCTAGTTCTGATGCTTCAGATTCAACCATCAATACCGCACTTTCAGTACCGGCCACAACTAAGTCTAACTCGCTTGTTTGCAACTGTTCTTTACTTGGGTTTAATACGTAACTACCATCAATATAACCAACACGAGCGCCAGCAATTGGACCATTAAATGGAATACCTGAAATGGCTAAAGCAGCAGATGCACCAATCATTGCAGGAATATCTGGGTCGATTGCAGGATCTAAAGCAATAACCGTTGCAATCACTTGCACTTCATTCAAAAAGCCTTTCGGGAATAAAGGACGTAATGGTCGATCGATTAAACGACATGTTAGGGTTTCTTTTTCAGAAGGACGACCTTCACGTTTAAAGAAACCGCCAGGAATTTTACCGGCAGAATAAGTACGTTCTTGGTAATTAACCGTTAAAGGAAAGAAATCTTGGCCTGGTTGGACATTTTTTTTACCTACCACTGTTACCATGACTGACGTTTCGCCTAGGCTGGCAATGATCGCACCGCTTGCTTGACGTGCAATTTTTCCTGTTTCAAGACTTAGAATATGATCGCCATATTGAACTGTCTTTTTAATTGAATTCACTATTTCTTTTCCTTTCTCTGGAATGACATGCCATGAACTTTATTTCACGACTAAAAATTAAAATTTAAAACAAAAATGCCCCTGATACAGCTTGGTGTATCAGGGGCATTTTTCATACTACAAATCTATAACAATGCACTTAAGCATTGTTTTTTGCAGAAGGTAAATTACCGAAAACAATGTTAACGGCGTAAACCTAATTCTGCGATTAAATCACGGTAACGAGTGACATCTGATTTTTTCAAGTAATCAAGCATTTTACGGCGGCCACTTACCATTTTTAACAAACCTTGACGTGAATGATGGTCATGAATGTTTGTTTTAAAGTGATCTGACAGGTTTGTGATACGTGCTGTTAACAACGCAATTTGTACTTCTGCAGAACCTGTATCGCCTTCTGTGCGGCCATGTTTTGCAATGATTTCTTGTTTTTGCTCAAGTGATATTGACATTAAAAACTCCAACTTTTTATGTAGCGCTTCTTAGTATTCGGCTACTAGTTAAATTCTGGGTTACTTTAGTCCGAATGACCAAAATACCCAACCCTTCAAAGATGCGGCATTTTACGCAGATTTTCTCATATAAACAAGCACTTTACTGCTCTGCCGCCAAAACAAATACGCGTTTAGGTGCTACTGAGCCATTCTCAGACATTTCACCCAAACCGAGGAACTGTTGGTCTTGATCAAACAAACGTACATTTGCGCGTTCAAATGCTTGTTCAACTTGTACCGTTTGGCCTAACCTTAATGCAGTCACCATTTCATCAGTCACATCGATTGCAGGCCAATCTGGTAAAGCATCTCCCGTTGGCAATAAACATTCATCTAATGCAGCAATACCTTGTTGCTCAGCGATTAAGTCCAATTGTTCAATCGATATCGCTTGAGCTTCCTGATAGCCAGCCACTTCAACGCGGCGCAACATCGTGACATGACCGCCACAGCCTAATGCGTGGCTAATATCTTCAACTAAGGTACGAATATACGTACCTTTACTACATGTTACATCTAATGTGAATGAGTCAGAAGTACATGACAACAAATTAATATCGTATATCGTTATTTTACGTGATTTACGTTCAACTACGATACCTTGGCGAGCAAGTTTATAGAGTGGTTGACCTTGATATTTCAATGCCGAATACATGGGCGGCACTTGGTCTTGTTCACCAATGAACTTTGCAATCAGAGGCAATAAATCTGTTTCATTGAATTGAGGAACGGTATTCGTTTCAATCACCTTGCCATCTGAGTCACCACTATCGGTAATTACACCGAGTTGGCAGGTGACTTGATAGCGTTTATCCGCATCTAGCAAATACGACGAAACTTTAGTTGCCTCACCCAGACAGATAGGTAACAACCCAGTCGCAAGGGGATCCAAGCTGCCGGTATGCCCCGCTTTCTTCGCATCAAACAGTCGTTTGACTTGTTGCAACACGTGATTAGAACTTCGGCCTGTTGGCTTATCCACGACAATAATGCCGGTAATATCCCGGCCTTTTTTATTACGACGTCCCATTTAGCTATTTAGTCGTCAGTATTGTTGGCGTTAGCCTTAGCAATCAAATCATCCATATGGAATCCATGTTCCAACGATTTATCATAAAGGAAACGTAATTCAGGTATTGCCCGCAATTCGACCCGTTTAGCCAAGCCTCGGCGCAAAAAACCGGCTGCATTTGACAGGCCCTTTAGGCATTCCTTCACATCTTGATCTGAGTCAAAACCATTTAATCGCGTTACAAACACTTTGGCATATTTAAGATCTGAAGTAACATCAACATGAGATACCGTCACCATGCCTACGCGCGGATCGGATAACTCAAGTTGAATCATCTGCGCAAGTTCACGCATGACGACTTCACTAATTCGATTGGTTCGACTAAATTCTCTGGCCATCTGATTACAACGTTGGTTTCATTAAGACACGTTCATAGACTTCAATCTGATCACCCGCTTGAACATCGGTATAGTTTTTCACGCCGATACCACATTCAACACCTGATTGAACCTCATTAACATCATCTTTAAAGCGACGTAACGACTCTAGTTCACCTTCGTAGATAACAACATTATCACGTAATACACGAATAGGATTATTACGTTTAATCGTACCTTCCGTAACCAAACAACCTGCAATAGCGCCAAACTTCGGTGAACGGAAGACATCATCTACACGAGCTAGACCAATGATTTCTTCTTTATAGACAGGTTCTAACATGCCAGTCATGGCATTGGTTACCACATCCAATAAATCGTAAATAATACTAAAATATTGAACGTCCAATCCTTTCTCAGCAATGATTTTACGGGCAACGTTATCTGCACGCACATTAAAGCCAATGAGGATTGCATCTGACGATGCAGCAAGCTGTGCATCTGTTTCATTAATACCACCAACACCTGAAGCGATGACTCTAACTTTTATTTTGTCGG